>VHBH01000004.1 GCA_016872055.1 Nitrososphaerota archaeon | reverse complement strand
GCTTTACTTTGAATAATTTTTTTGATAGTTTTAGAGTAAAGCCCATCCCAATAAAGTGGACGACTACGCCCACTATGAGCGAGACATATTTGTCTCCAGTGACAAACCAAGCAATAAAAAATGCAACGAGAGACGGAACCGTGATTATTGCACCAATAAAAGAGCCTTTAAGAAATATTCCCTTCATTGGACTTTTAGCCTTGTCCACAGTGATAGTCTTTTGAGCGATAATAAAAATCAAGATTCGCACGAGCGTGCAAAGATAATTCGTTGAGAACCTACAAAACCCAACTTGATTTCATTCCAGAGAAATTTCATCATTGAATCATAAATGCATCAACCGAGATGGAGATGACAAAAAACAGATATCCTTGACAGTATCACAATACAGATTGATGGAGTCCTAGACTATATCAAGGGAACACCAATTCTAAAAAGACAGCTAACCTCACCACATGAGACAATCATCTCTGCACCCAACATTGATGATTCTAACAAATGTTAGCAGTAATTTCCCAAAAGGTGACATTGTATTGTTGTGGGATTTGCATAAAATGCAAATTTCTTTTCCAAAATAATACTAGATGGATTCAAACAATAGATGAAAACAGTGGAACCATAAACATTCGCGCCAAGAAAAAGCAGACATTACAGAGATCAAAGTTGAAGATTTTAGCCCCAGAATACCGCCAATCTTCTGACTGAGATTTTTGATCCGCTATTCACAACAAAACAGGAAGCAATTGGTGGTGGTCTAGCTAGCTGCAAGAATATAATGTAGCAATGCAGGAGCACGATTTTGTGCTACGAACAACCCCACTACATTTACTATAAGTTTGAGCATATAGAACATAATTACTTTATATTTACCAAAACGCAATTCAATCAAGTTGTCAAGCTACAAAAAGACGTACTCTAATGAGCAATCAATTAATTTTATCATCCCGATCATGCTTATCCTATTTCTGGGCATAGTGTACATCATGTCACTTCGGAATGGTCATGGCGGGGTAAGTTTCATCCTAATCGGAATAGCAGCTGCCACCATGATTTATTGGGGATTTGTCATCAAAAAGATGACTAGAACTGAGAAGCCCAAGTATGCTGCACGTGAGACAGAAAGCAAGAACTGGGTTTATGATGTCATAAAGGGCGAAAATGAGATTGTCTTTGTAGCCGAGGTGCCAGGACCTGATGATAAAATCATGGTAAGACTAGTAGAAGGCATATTGTATATTCGCGCAACGGGTGGATTTTCAAAAGAGGTTCCTGTAGAAGGGGCTTCTGGAATGCAAATTTCTGATTTCAAATACAGAAACGGAGTTCTGACTTTGCGAATCGGAAAGACTACAGAGACTTAGCCAGTTCCAGTTTTTCTGGCAAGTACTTGTCCGTAATGTTTGTCAGACCATATTTTGAGAAGGCTTCTAGTTCAGCCTTTCTTTTTATTTTTAGGAATATTTCCAATTCCTTTTTCCAGACTCCTTCTTGATATCTTGGGTCTTTTTGTAAATCATAGATTCTCTTAATGTCTGATTCTGTCATAGGGATGGTTGGAAGTTTGTACTTTTCAATGTCGGATGCCCACACGCCAACCCACTTTGCGTCAGGAACAGTTAATTCTCTAAGGTGTGCGGCGTTTGCAGAGCCAGACTTGATTACCATTGCAATGTGCTCTCCATAGACATCCCCGTCTGTTAGAATTACGACTGGAAGTTTCATTTGCTCGTGTAATCTTTTTAGCAGGTATCTGGTGGAACGCGGAGCCTGTCCTGCAGTGTCTATAATGATTGCCTTGAATTTTTTGTCGACCTTTTCTTCCACAAATCTAGTAAACAGACCACCTTTTTCAATAGCAATGACTAGCTCTGCGCTGGTATCCACTAGTTCTGCGCTGGACAAGCTTGGGCCAATCAGATAGCCATCGGGATGGTCCGATAGATTTGTCCTTCTTCCCTCGTATCCAGGAACGGTATATTCAATTGTCAAATCACCAAAGACGCTGCTTCGCTCCTCTGGGAATATGTGTAGGTCCTCTCGTGGTCTTGCCAAGACTGCCTCCAAGTCCACAATAATGTTGTCAGATTCCGGCTGATCCTCAAAATCAATTTCAAATGCCTGCGATGAATAGTAAATGTCTCTCAAGGTTGAGGATTTTTTTTCTTGGACTAACCTGTTTGCAAAGAATGCAAGCCAGATTAGTTGCGTAAATGATCTTAGTTGTGACATGTTGCGTGAGCTACGAAGTCCCGCAGCCTTGCCAAGAACATATTGGCGCAGTTTTTTGTCATATACTATATTGCTAACGGATCTGCTTGGTACGTAGAATTGCGGGAATTGTCCCTTTTCCAAGTCATTGTAGATCTTTGTACCCTCTGACTTTAGTAACTCCCGTAGTGCCTCGTACTTTGCCGCTGCAATTTTTTCTGCTTTATTCTTCGGTTTTGACATTTGTATTCAGATCCTTGATTAGTTTTTTGTAGTCAGGCTCTTTATTTTTTCCTGCTAGCTCAGCTGCAAATTGCGCAATTAGTGGAAGATATTTTTGGTAAAGGTTGCTTCTCTTCTTTTCTGCCTCGGCTAAGCCTTTCTTTGACATGTATGCAGAGAGTTTTCTTAGCAAAAACTGTAAGGCAAGTCGCAGTTCTTTTTCAATTTCCGGCCTATCTGCTACGTTTTCCTTTCCTACTGTCTTGTATGGAATTCTAGTAGAGCAAATATGGCTTACTATGACTACTGAAGAGTCGTTTTTGAGTTTGTATCTACCCCAGTCTGTCTCGTTTACCACCTGTAGTACGACATCACTGCCTTCATCATATAATAACGGGATTCTGTTGGCAAATCGATATACACTGATTTTGCCTGATGGAATTTCACCCCCATAAGCAATTCCCATCTCTACCACAAATGGAAAACCGGAATATGCAGAGGCGCTTCTTTGGATTACATCAAAGAAATCAGGCTTGAAAAACTGGGCAATTCCCTTGCGCAGTGGTTCTTCTCCCAGAGGTGCAAGGCAACTAGGGTCTGGTGCCAGAAAGTCCTCGTATCTCTGCAGTGAATCGCTTAGCTGTACTAGTTCCTCATTGGTAAAAGAGCCAATTCTTTTCTCAGGCTTTAGGCTTGCAAATTCCGCAAACTTGTCTGCAGTGGACGGTCCGACTCTTTGGAATCTTTTTGTGAGAAACGTTCCAAGTGTTTCTCCGGCCACGGTGTTTGCAAGTTGTTTATAGTACTGACTGGATTTTGGCATGTCTATCATTACAGATTTTGATTCACCAAAGTCCCAATAAGTGAGGTGTTTGTTTGCCAAGTCCACATCATCAATTCTTATTTTCATTACTTTCTCAAAGTCCATCTGCAAAAACGACATTAGAGCAACTATTACTCGGACAGGTCTTGATAGCGATGCCCATTTTTTTTCTGCTCTCTGCATTATCCCTTCAAAGTTTAGATTCTTTTTTGCAAGCCCTAGTTCTTTGCGTACCTTTTCTATCATTGAATTATCTAGTGTCGGGATTTCATAATGAGTATCAACGATCATTCGGCGAATGGTTTCAACGTCGACTCCGTGCGGGTGCGGTTTGATTATTGTCGGAGGTGCTGGCATTGTATCCACAATTCTTTTGTATTGGAATTTCTCGCCCTTTGGATCATCAAACGATATTGACGCATATGGCGTAATCAGCGATGTCTGATACACATAGTCCCTGATTTTAGAGCCTGCCTTGGAATAGTCACCCTCTAGTGTTATTGAGACGTTTAGTCCTTTTTTGCCAGACTCTTTTGTTGTGTGTTTTAGAATGACTGGCTTGTTTTTCTGAATGTCAAGCATCATAGAATATTCATGAGAGGTCTGGCCATCAACCGAGCTTGACACCACAACTGGCTTGTTTGTAGTGATTTGCCCGTACAAAATTGCCATTGTAGCACCTAGGCCGAACATGCCTCGTGCCTGCTTAAGTCCGAATTTAGAGCCATACAGTACAGTTCCAAATGCAAGCGGGATTTGCTTTGAATCCATTCCTGGACCATTGTCCTTAACAGTTAGGATGTATGGTTTTGGATCTGGCTTTTCTGGGTCTACTGCTTGAATTATCAGTTTTACATCTGGTAGTATGCCCCTTTGGTCACATGCATCCAGTGCGTTTTCTACAAATTCCCTAACAGCAGTGTATAGCGAACGTGTGGGATTAGAAAATCCTGCAAGGTCCCTGTTTCTGTAAAAGAACTCGCTTGGCGAGATCTGGCTAAAGGTTTCCTTAGACATCTTTGTTTTCCCACAATTGCATTCGCTCTATTTTTTGCCTTCTCTTATTTGCTTCCAGCCTTCCATAGACAGAGCCGTGCTTGCTTCCAGAAGAAATCGATGATATTGCAGAAACTGCCAGCTTGATCTGAATTGGCTCTCCAATTATTGAAACTGTTTTTCCGTAAACGCAGATACTAGTATTAGTTAGATTTTCCATGTTTGCTCTTGCTCTACCTCCCTCTCCGATTATTCTTCCTTTTATCCTTTCAATTTGCTGTTGGGATTTGCCGGCAAAGTCTCTCAGATCCATCACATGTAAAACATAATCTTCCCTCATTAGCTTCATTGCATTTTCCGGCGAGAATCCGCGGCCTATCGCAGTGACTAGTTCTACCGCCTTGAACGGCTGAATTTGATCTATTTGGCCGTCAGTTGCTATTTCCACTTCGCCTGTCTCGCTGTCTATTTCCAGTTTGACAAAACACGTCTTTTCTATCTGTGCTTTGACCTTGCCAGATTTTCCAATTAGTGCTCCTACTCGGTCCACTGGAATTCTTACTAGTTTATCAAAGCTCATGATGTTATTGTGTGAAGGACATCAGCAGGATTTGTGACTGTTAGTCCTCTTTTTGCAAAAAAGTATGACATGTTTTTAACGTCTCTTTCAAGAAAATTTTGAGCATTTGGGTGTATTGTATCAACTGCTGATCCAAAGTCAAAAACAACTAGGCCACCTTCTGTCTTGAACACATTATATTCAGAGAGATCGCCATGGACTAGTTTTGCCTTTTTGTAGAGTTTTGTGATAAACTCAATGATTTGGGAGTAGTCGTTTTCATCAACCTCTGTTTCGTGGAGTGTAGGTGATGGGACTCCTGCTTTGCCGACAAACTCCATCGCAAGCACGTTTTTTGAAACATGAAGTGGTCTTGCCACAGGTAGCTCGTGGCGTATGCATTGCTTGAGGTTCTTGAACTCTTTTTGGGCCCAAAGGTACACCATGTTTCTCGTACCCTTTTTGAGGTGAGAAAATCTTGGATCACCCAAGATGTAAGGTGCGCGTTTTTTAAAACTCGAAGTCGATGTCAAATATACCTTGAGTGCCACATCTTTTCCTTCTGGGTCGACTGCCCAAAACAGGGCAGACTCTTTTCCTGCCTTCACTATGCCATTTACATACGAGATTATCTTGGCGTTAATCATCTCGTACATGGTAAACATTGTAGTCTTGTCAAGGACTTGGTTGACTACTTTATTGTTTTTGAATCCATCTTGGGGCTTGCGCCGCTTTTGCTTTGGGAAGATTTTTGCAAATTTAGAGTCATAGTCTTCTATTTCTTCTATTCCAGAAAAATCGTCTTCAGACAATTTTGTACATCATTAGAATTCTTTTGGCAAATGGCCGTTGTTTTTGAGCCAGTCCACCTGAGACAGCGTGAATCTCCAGGTAATGTCGCCGCGGTCGTCTTGTTTGAAATCCCATGGTGCAATGATCACAACATCATTGTCTCTAATCCAAATTCTTCGCTTGAGGGTTCCACGAATTCTTCCCCTTCGGATTTTCTCATCAGTGCATTTTACAAGCACCTGATCACTTCCCAAGAGTTTGATGACCCTACCCAACATCTCGCCTTGCTGTGGCAGTTGGATATCTTTTAGCTCACTTTCGTTTAGAACTTTGCGCTTTCCCAATAGTATCGGATTAAAATTTTTGTATATAATTGTGTGTATTACATTTTGAATACTATCAAAAATGGAACACCGTCTATCGTCTTGACTCCTTGTTGAGAGCCAATTTTGAGGTCAACTGACATTTGTATGGTGTTTGTGCCAACCAAATTCAAGATGGAACAGTTTTGTAGTAGTGTTTCTGCTTCTTCTTTTTCAACGAGTCTTTGGCCATAGTAGCTTTTGCTGATATTGATTTGCAGTTTTCCGTTTTTGATTACTTTGCCTAGAAGGGCTTCGTCGCACATGTTTAACATGTTGCTGTTTTGATAGTTGGATGTCTTGACGAAGAATCGCATTATGCGTATTTACCTTTGAGTGATGATTTTGCGCCGCATGCCTCACATATCAAAAAGGTGATTCTGTTTTCTCGCTCTATTTTGGTATCTGGACTCTTGCAGGTCGGGCATTCAAGATAATCCTTGACGTAAATGTTAAGCAGATTTACAAAGTCGTGCGGCTCGCGCCTTCCGACAAAGATTGCCTTGTCTGCACTTCGCTCAGCAGGGGTTGCAAATTCTTTTGCCAAGTATTGCAGGACCTTGTCTGGGTCGCGTCTCAGTTTTTTTACAAAGTCCATGAAATTGTGCAATATGGTGCGCTGGCCTTCCCACATCACATTGGGTGATGGAAGCTCAAATCTCTCCACAACATCAGTCTTTTTTTCGGAGATTTTGTCCTGGATTTGCTTTAGGAGTTTCTCATAGTCTGCCTTGGTCAATACGAAATAAAGACAACTCTACCTATATGAGCTTAATTCAAAAAGAAAGAGTGGTTTAGCTTAAGCAGCGCCGATTCTAAAGACGTTGGTACCACATTTTGGACAAACGCCCTTGATAGCTGGACGACCATTCTTTAGCGTTGTTGCTTTAGGATCTTTAATTTCCCTTTTTGCTCTGCATTTTACACAGTAAGCTTGAGCCATTGTAATTGGTCTACAGTATGCGTGTATTTATCAAGAAACGGTAAAAAATATTTTACTATACGATGGACTAGTCTACATTTGTAGGATGTAGTTAGTTGCGAATTTCGATCCATTTTGGATTAGGTTGTTTTTTGCTAATTATGACATCAATCCAGACAAAATGCAAAATTTTGGCAAAAATCATACCGATTTTTTGTGTATTTCAATTATATTATAGGGTGTAATTTTTGGTTTGAGTTGAAATCAAAAAAAGGATTCATCATTACTGCCGTAGTGCTATCTGCTATCACTTTGGCAAGTTTTACAGTTTGGTTCATTCCACAAAACAACCAATTCAGCACTGTGATTTCAAATCCCAGTGACGAGATTGATGCGCTAATTGATCAGCAAAAGGCAATCTCAGAATCCGACAAGATTGAATTTAACAAGATGTTATCAGGTCAAATCACACCAGAAAACTATATCACGATTGCAGAGATATCTTCAGGTCAGATTCGCTCCATGATAATCAGTATAACACAGCCTGATGTGCCAGAACAATGGGTCCAAAGCTATTCTGCACTTGCAGACTCGCTTCGAGCATACAACACCTATCTTAGAGAGACGGCAGTCGTTGCAGAGAAGCTAAAGTCGGACCCGGCATCAGACATAGCAGAGGATAAGGCAAAACTGGAGCAATACCTAACCCAGGCACAAGACGCACTTGCCGCATCAAATGACTCACGTCCAGCCTAGATGAGCCTAGATTCCTATTTGTAATATTTTGAATAGTTGGAAATCATTAATAGCCAATTTTGCAATGTATACTCGTATTGTCTTTAGAATCTAAAATAGAAAAGAAATTGGATACACCACTTACAAGCAGGCTGCTAGTGATTTGTGTTGATAGGGATAATGATGTTGGCGATAAAGCTGGAGTTCTAACACCAGTAGTTGGCAGAAACGCATGCATCGAATCTGCACAAAAGCTTGCACTGCATGACCCGGAGGACGCAGATGCAAACTCTATTTTCTATGCAATAAAGACATACGAAGACCTGATCAGTAAAGGCTACCAAACAGAGGTAGTCGTAGTTGCAGGAGTAAGTAATAGGGGAGTTCAGGCAGACGAAAAAATAATTCGCGAGGTTAAGTCGGTTCTGTCCAGCTTTTCGGCAAACGGCGCAGTCATTGTGTCAGATGGTGAAGATGATGAAAGTGTCATACCCATAATACAAAATGTTGTGCCAATTGTTTCTGTCCAAAGATGTGTGATGAGAGTAAGTAGAAGTGTCGAGTATTCCTATGCCGTCTTTGGAAAATATCTAAAGATGATCGTTTATGATTCAAAATATTCTAAGTTCTTTTTGGGATTGCCTGGAATTTTGCTGTTAATCGGCGGAATCGGCACCATATCTGGATACACACAGGAAATCTTTGCAGTACTAATCAGCATAGTGGGTAGTGCATTTTTGATCCGCGCATTTGATTTGGATAGGGCCTGGGCCAACTGGGCAAAGCCCACTCCCGCAGGCCTGGTTCGAATGTTCACAGTGATAACCGGCATTACAATTGCACTAGCATCGATATTGTCTGGATTTTCTGCAATACACACAAATATTTTGGACCCACAAGTTTTGGATTCAGGTTTTCCAGACATATTTGCAGACAAGGTGACACTGGGTCAATTCATTGCAGGCGCATTACCATTTTTGTGGATGGGAATAGGCTCAATATTTGGCGGAATTCTGATTAGCAACTGGTTAAAGGGAAGCCTTAGGCATATTACCGACATTTTACGCATGATTGTGCTAGTTTCAGTATATCCAACGGTTTACCAGTTTACAAATCTGCTAGTCAATGATGAGAGCTCCTTTACCCTGATTCCGCCATTTTTGGCAGGGCTAGCAATAACACTGATATCTGCTACCTTCTTATTCCGAAAATACAGGAAAAAGAAGGGAGGAGAAGTCTTATCGGAATAGAAAAAGCAAAACCGTTTCTCTCCTATTTTTATAAATTATACTCACAAAGACTCGAAAATGAAATCAGACGCGGCACAATTCCAAACCACATTGCAGTAATACTGGATGGTAATAGAAGGTGGGCAAAAAAAGCATTAACAATGTCCAACGAAGGTCACTTCAAGGGAGCCGATGCAGTAGAGAACTTTTTGGATTGGTGCGAAGAACTAGACATCAAAATCATCACTCTGTATGTTTTGTCTACTGAAAATCTGGATCGCAAGGATAATGAGCTGGAATATTTGTATGAACTGATCCGACAAAGGCTGGAAAAACTGTACGTAGACCCGCGAATTCACAAAAACAAGATGCGCGTCAAGGCTATGGGAAGAACCGAACTGTTGTCAGATCCCATAAATGATGTTCTCAAAAGATTAGACGACGCCACACGGGAATACGACAATCATTATCTGAATATTGCAATTGCGTACGGAGGACAAAACGAGCTGGTAGATGCCATCAAAAAGATTGCCGCACAGATTAAGAACGGAAGTATAAGTGTCAACGACATCAACAAAGACGTGATAGAGGCAAACCTGTATACTGCGCACTTGCCACAGCAGTCACCGGATTTGATATTGCGCACATCAGGAGAACAGCGAATGAGTGGGTTTTTGCTTTGGCAGGGGGCATACAGTGAGCTGATTTTTATGGATATTTTGTGGCCAGAATTCAGAAAGATTGATCTGCTTCGGGCAATTAGGACGTTTCAGAAAAGAAATAGGAGGATTGGAAAATAATGCAAGAGAAATCTGAGAGATCAGCAGGAATTGTTTTGTTTAGAAAAGACGGAGAACAAAAACTATTTTTGCTTTTACACTATCCTTCTGGCCATTGGGACTTTGTCAAGGGTAGAATAGAAAAAGGAGAGGATGAAAGGCATGCAGCAATTAGAGAAGCCAGGGAGGAAACTGGAATTACCGACATTGAATTTATCGATGGGTTTGAGGAAAAAATCCACTACACCTACCAGTATGATAATAAGCTAGTCAAAAAAGAAGTGGTGTTTTTCTTGGGTACAACAAAGACAAGCGATGTTACAATATCGCACGAGCACTTGGATCATGTTTGGCTCGAATACGACTTGGCGCACTCTAAGACAACATACCAGAATGCAAAGAATTTACTGCAAAAATCGAAATCCCTAGGTTTTGTAAGCTAAGTCTGCCATTTCTTTGGCAGTTTGTACCGGATTATCTGAGCCAAGAATTGTTCTGCCGACAATTAGGTAATCAGAGCCGGCAGATATTGTACTGGAAATGTCTCCACCTTGTGTGCCGATCCCCGGTGAGAAGACATTTAGCTTCCCACGGCTTTGCTTTTTACAGTATTGTATGATATCTGGAAAAGTTGCGCCCACGATTATTCCGTCTACGGGCATTTTTGTTGCCCACTCTAGGAACAGCTTGTAGAGTTGCGTACTTTTTGAGCCTAGTTTTACGCCTAGCTCGTACGTTATCTTGGCTTCAGGGGAGCTCATATGACACAATGAAATGATGCCTTTTTTGTTCTTGTGGGATAATTCAGTTAGTTTTTGGAGATTTCCTGGGCCCATCATGGGGTTTACTATAATACAATCAAAGCCCAAACTCCATAATGTTTGGGCGGCAACCATGTTTGTATTTCCAATATCATTTAGTTTGATGTCTGCAATTACCTGTAGTCCGTTTTGGTGCGCCGCTTTTGTGATTTTGGTTATTTGTTTTTCTCCTAATGGTAATAAAACATGAAAGTTGAACTTGATTGCACAAAGATAATCAGACAATGTTTTGATGTTTTTTAGGGTTCGAGATTCTAGATTTTTTTGATCGTCATAGTCATTTGCCAAAATAAGCGGGCTTTTTTGTCGAGCTAGCTTTTTGATTTGCTCTGAAAAATTATTCATGATGGATTAGTGGGTGTGTTTCAACTAGCTTTATTATTTTGATGTACGAATAGCCGTGCTCATTTAGGTTGTCGGTAAAGACAGGCGCATTGCCATTGAACATTGAATATTTCAAAAACGGCTGAGTAGGCTCTGAGTCAAGTGTGACATGACAGAAATACGATGGGCCGTCTTCGTTAAAATTCATGAATACACCAATTAACCACTTGTCTGAACGAGGAAATGAAAACAGTGGAAATGGCGCCTCTTCGTATCCATGGCTTATTTTTGCAAGGCTTGCTAGGTCTTCAAGCTCTATTAGCTCGTATTTTTCCAGCTGCTCATCAGAGTGCTGTCGTAGTGATGGTGGTAGTTCCTTGATTTTGACTATTGGAGAGTACAGTTTTGTCGGCTCCGATACTGCATCAACTATGGATGTTTCCTCTTTACCGTTTTTGAAGCCATATGCCAAATAGTGACCGTTTTTGTCTAGCGGTACATAGTATATGATTGGGCGCTCTTTGAGCAGGTCCATCTGAATTGCAAGAATTTTTTTGCCGTCGTGTTCGTGCATAAACGACACGCGTGGAACTCTCTCTAATGCTGAAACTAGGCGTGAGAATTCTAATTGTGAGGCTAGTTGAATGTATTTAGGAGATTTTGGTTTTTCCACGAATCCAGTAAAACAATTGGCAAAATAAAGTTTAGCAAAAATTATTCAAACAGTTATTCTCTCAAATCAATAATATCAGTAACGCCTGGGCCTGTACCTATCAGCTTAACTGCTACATCTGTTTTATCTTCTACATCGGTGATGAATTTTTTTGCCGCTACGCTCAAATCTTTAAATGAATTTTTGTGCGCACACTCTGGGAACAATACGTCTAGTTTTGTGAGCGCAATTTGTGATGCGGAGTTGAGCATCACTGCACGCTTGGCAAGCGCAAAGTCAAATTCTGCTGCACGCCTCTGCCTGCCTGTTACTGTGCCTACTTCCGACCAGCCACGCTTTGCCACCTCGTCCATAGGTAGCTCTCCTTGGAGATTGCCTGTGCCCACGCGAGTAACATAAGACTTGAAGACTACCATTACGTCGTCGACGTTTTTCGGGCCAAGCCCAATGTCCGCGCATATTCCCGAGGCTGTAACGTCCTTTGATGTGACAAATGGGTATGTTCCATGCCACAGCGAGAGAAATGTTCCCTGTGTGCCTTCGACTAGGACGTTTTCCTCTGCATCTAGTGCCCTGTGAAGCTCCTGTGCCACATCAATTAGATACGGCTTGAGTGAGGGAATCTCTTTTGCCATCTTTAGCGTGCGCATGGCTCTGTCGGCATTTGCAGGACCAGTGCCAGAGCCAGTGCTTCCGATTTTTTCCTTTAGCCTACCTCCGCCGTCTGCATCAGTGTGGGTTTTTTCTATTATGCCGCAGTTATTATCAACGAATGATCTCCGAGCAGTGCCAAACTCTTCAATTTCCTTGTGCAATACATCCGGATTCACCACGACGCCCGGGCCAATCATCAGTCTTGCCTTTTTGTTCAAAAATCCGCTAGGCAGCATTCGGACCTTGTATTTTTTGTTGCCATCCTCTATCGTGTGGCCTGCGTTTGGTCCTGCCCCTCCCCTGACTACAATGCTTGGATTGTCGTTTTGCGCCAGATATGAGATGATTTTGCCTTTTCCTTCATCTCCAAAAAATCCACCAACCACAACAGTCGAGGGCATCAATGGATGAGATTTTGAGCTTTAATTTAAGCCAAGTTATGGAATGGCGATCTAAATTTTTAACGCCCCAACGCAAAGCGACTTTTGATTGTCGCACCCAAACTTTGCAGGAAACATCATAGTAAATTTGGCAAACCTGCCGGACTTTTTGCGAAAGCCAATCCTCAAAAAAAGAATGGAGGAATTTTTCACATTGTCTGCGCCCGATCAGCTAGAGATAATCAACAATGCGCTAGAGGCAGGCCCCACAATTCCGTTTCCAAACTTTGCCAAGCTTTTTGCTACGTGGCTTGAGATCCTATCTGTAATGCCTGAGGAGAAACGAATTGGTCTTACATCGGCATATATGTTCGAAGTCCTCAGAAATCCACAAAAACTGATCCTCTTTAATCTCGATGGGATTCTCGAAGTATTCTTGTCTCTGGATAAGTCCAGTCAGGATTCTATAGCGAAATCTGTCCAAAAGATATTTTCTGGATTATCAGAACAGCAAAAAAGGCAGTTATTATTAATCATACCAATTAGCGCAAAGGAACGACTCGGTCTTTAGACCTGAGGCTTGTCTGGCTTGCGGTTGCCCTCATTAGAAAAGTCGATTACATCTCCCTGAGGAGTCAATACCCCAACAAAGATCTTTTCGTTCTTTTTGAGCAGTTTTCTGTGGTCTGACAGCGACATGTCCAGCCTTAGCTCGTTCATGACCATTATTCTGTAGGTCTTCCATTCCTCCCAACACTTGGTACAACACGGATATGTTCCACCCACTGCATCAAGCTGCTCAGAGTCTGGTATCTCATTTTTGCATTTTGTGCAAACTCGCGCCATCAAATTTGATCCATGTGTAGTCAATTTATTCTTTTTTTGGCAATGAATAATAATAGAATTAGAGTATTTTCTTTGTGAAGATCAAGTGCCCAAAATGCAAAGGCAATGCAGATCTGGCACAAGACTTTAGTTTGGTGACATGTCAAGACTGCAAATTGGAAATGTCGTATGGTGAATATGTAAAGTATGTTGCGCATAATGACGTGACATATTCAGACATTTTGGGCGACTATGCGGGCTCTACTGAGGGGCAGACTGCTGGATCGCTTGATGAATGGGACTAACTTTTAAAATCAAATATCCAATACAAAACACATGGAAGTATTTTTTTTAGAAAGCATTTTGAATTTGGTAGGATTTATCGTGGGGATCATAATTGGAACACTCTCATTCATTGGGTTTAGGAACACTGGCAGTCCAACTTTATTTCGCCTGACACTTGCGTTTTTCTCAATTGGTGTAGGATTTATGATAATGTGGCTTGGCATAACACTTGATGAGTATGTCTTTGATCCAAAAGAGCCGCAGAGATGGATTCAGACAATCGGGATTGCGGTGCAGACATTAGGATACTTTTTCATTGCGTTTTCTCATACAATCAAGTCGTTTTTCCCAAGATCAAATTATCTAAGATCAGTTGTGATACTGCCACTGTTTTTGATTTCATTTACATCAATAGAAAATGTAATTCGCTCAATTTCTTTTATCCTGCTAGCATACGGTGCAATTGAAACAATGATGTCATATTTTGAGAGCAGACGAAAGACCGCAATCTTTGTTGCTGCCGGGCTTGCGCTGTTGGGATTTGGGGAGTTTTTGGGTTGGTATTATTTTGTATTTCCACAATCCATACTGAACATAGTGTCAATTTCCATCAAAATCACGGGACTAGGCCTGCTCTTTATTCCGGTTACCAAGGTTCCCCTGACAAAGATAAAGTTTGATGAAAATCTCTAGCTCAGGCTCAAATTTAGCTCAATGACGTTATTTTGTCAAAAAATCTTATCCTCTCAATATATTCAACAATAATTTTACAAAAAATTTGTCAAAATGCAAGTATACAGAACCCATATGAAAATAATTGGAGATATACTAACTACAACCCGCGATGACTTGCCAGACGAAGAGGGTGCAAGCATCACGTATTTGATACGAAAAGCAAACATCTCCCATGGAAGAATATCAAAGATGTTGGGCACTTTGGTGTCTCAGGGATTACTAGAGCAGACCAATTCCGATGGAGCATGCAAATACAAAATAAGCAATACCGGGAGAGATTTCCTCCAAGCATACAGCACGTTTAACAAATTCGCAGATAGTTTCGGTCTGACTATCTAATCAAAATCCTCATCTTCAATTTCTTCGTCTTCAGCATCTTCAAAGTCGTCCTCAAAGTCATTTTCAATATCGGGTTCTGTGCTCATGATGCTAGTATGGGATTTCTTTATTTAATTTTTAATCAAACTAAATATTTACTGGGTATTAGCTTGTACTCATTGAATGTCATAATTACATGTGCAAGACACTTTGAAGGCGAAACTACTGATGAGATCAAGGAATTGTTGTCCGAGCTTGGAGATGAAAATCCCCAAATTTCCATGACGGAATTTTCCGGCATATTGTATGTGGATACCAGTGCAAACCCTCTAGATCTTATAAAAAAAATTCGAGAAAAGCTAGAAGACGAGCCATGGTCAATTAGATACACAATGCGGGCAATTCCAATATTCTCAGTGACAAAGACGAATGTTATAGAAATTGTAGATGCTGTAATAAAACAATCAGAGAAAATTGAACAAAATCAAACATATCGCATAACAATAGAGAAAAGAAATTCCGGGATTTCATCAGGTGAGATAATCAATCAGATTGCTAGTAAGATCCTAAACAAAGTATCACTGGAAAAATACGACTGGATTATCCTAGTGGAGGTTTTGGGTGCAATTACCGGCGTTTCCGTAATAAAAGAAGAAGACATTTTGAGCATACAAAGAGAAAAACGCGGCTCACTGGAATAGTACTGCGGCCCTTTCAGCAAGCAGGTCTTCAAGCGGGTTCTTGGAATCTATTATTTCCAGATGCTTTTTTGATATGTGAAAATGTTTTTTGATGTGTGCCATGTTCTTGGAATAATCCACAGAGATCAGATGCTCCTCTAAGTGTGAGTGCATTCTGTCAAGTTGGAATTTTGAACCAATCGCAATTATGGTAAATGCGTCTGTTTTTTCAATGCCCACTAGATTTATTGCGGTTGAGATTTGCGTGGTTGCCGCAAACCTAAGCAAAATATCAGTCTCCAATTTTTTTGATAATAGTAAATTATTCTTTTTTGCATACATGGATATGCCTAGTATTTTTTTGACGTGCAATATGCTTGCTATTTGTCTCGATGATATACCCTCTATTGTTATGCTCGGAAACTTTTTTCGCTGTTCACTTAGATAGTCATAGTTTTTGCCTTTTTTGTTTCTGACATGGAACAGCTCGATATTCTTTGATTGTATGACAAACTGGATTCTAGCACCACCGTGTATTACTGGTATGATACTTACCACATCTCCCGAGTGCAGTATGGTGTTGTAACCCTGAAGTGCGGACGAGTCCGCTCCATTTACCGCAATTAGGATGTTTTTGGTGTCTATCTCCAGTGTGTTTGTTGGTTTTATTGATAATAGATATCCTAATAATTTTGAAATGGATACATTGTCAAGATCTACCTGCATGAGGTCTTTGCCAAATGACTTTTTTGCACCACCTAAGAACTTGATTACAATCATTGTATAATGATAGAAGGGTATTGTTTAAGATTCTTCGCCGGACTCTATTGTGATTTCTTGAGGAATCTCGGATTCTTGTGTTTCTGATTCTTGTACAATTTCCTCTTCTGCTGCCTCTATTTGGCTTTCTTCAACTTCTTCTTCCTCTCCAACCGCTGCTTCCTTTGATGAAAGATAGTCTTTTTCACGCTTGAGGAGCTTTGTGATGTAGCCTGCCATCTCGTTTTTGAGTCCTTTAGAGCGTACAACTGCTAATTGGTCTAGAATTTTTTTATTGTCTGCAAAGTCTACTGTGAACTTGTCTTTGTGTTGATCAAGGACTTGCATTGAGAGTCTCTTTATTCTATCCACGATGGGAATTCCTTTGGGGGTATATTATACCTATATTCCCAAATATTGTTTTGAATTTGCTTCAAGCATTTCTTCAGCCTCACCGTAAGACACTCCAAGTATTTTTGATATACAAAATACAACACTTGGAATAAAGCTTGGATGTGCGGACTTCATATCAAAGCAGCGTGAAAATCTTACTGGACCGTCCGTTTCCACCAAGATTTTGTCTTTGTTTGTAAGAGAGATTAGAACTTGCTTGTCCTGCGAATACACAGATACTGGGCCATAGGAAACATAGCATCCAAGATCCATTGCTTTACTTAGCTGTTTTTTGCTTCCCGCAAACCAGTGTAGCAAGAATCCGGAAATTTTGTAAGATGGAATAATTTGAAGTATTTCTTCCAGCGTTGTGCGAGAGTGTACTGATACTGGCTTGTAGTGTTTTTCCGCCAAGTCTAGTAATTTGGTGAAGACCTGCTTTTGCCTTGTAAACTCGTCATCGTTTTTTGTGTAGGTCTTATCAAGACCTATTTCTCCTATTCCAGAAATGATTTTGGCATTTTGCTCAATTAGAGATACCATTGAATCTAGATCATCTGATGCCTTTTCTGGGTGAATCCCAATGAATGGCAAGATATGGTTGCTTTTTTTGGCAAGATCAAGTGTCACATTAGACGACCGGACATCCATTGATACTGTGCATGCCCGGATGCCGATTCGGTGCATTGAATTGATTACTAGGCCTATTTCGCTTTCGTATTCTGGATCCGATAAGTGGATGTGTGCATCATAAAGCATGGTTTTTTGGAAATTTTCTGTATACTTAAGTGTGCAGAAATCCATTAGTGTGTGGAATTTTTTAGCTCATAATCCTTTATCATGTAATTTAGTCAGAATTTGACATGAAGTCGTCCGAATTGGGTCTCTCTGCCATGTATAGGATACTCAAAAAGGCAGGCGCCGATCGCGTAAGTGACGAGTCTGCAGATGAACTAAGGCGCGTCCTAGAAGAGATTGCAACCACAATAGCAAAGAGCGCAGTAGATATGTCAAACCATGCCGGGCGCAAAACAATTCGCGGCGAAGACGTCAAGCTTGCTTCAAAGACGTTTATCAAGTAAAGAGTTTAATTCTGTTGAATTTTGTTTTTTTATGTTGGTGAGGTGGCAGAGCGGCTATGCGTTCGCCTGCAAAGCGAATCTATAGGGGTTCAAATCCCTTCCTCACCTCTTAATTTACAATTATAGTTCCTTCCATCCACGGATGCAGTCTACAATAATAATGGAATTCTCCTGGCGTGTCAAAGGTAAATGAAAATTTGCCCTCTGATGCTATGTGTCCGCTTTCCACGATTCCATCTGGCGTATCATAGTATCCCGTCGTAACAGTGTGCAGTCCCCTGTCTTGATTTATCCAGGTTATCGTCTTGCCGGAATCAACTGTAATAGTTGTTGGAAGATAGCATCCGGTTGTTTCGCAGCCTGGCCTCGAAGACAACATTACAATTGATATGGTGTTTTCTGGCGTGATTTCTTCAATTATAGGCTCTTGAGACATCTGCTCAAAGCTGGGCTGACTGTACGTTAGCACCATGCTCGCAATTATGGCAGCAATTACTGCTCCGATCAGGACGAGGTATTTTTTCACAACTTAATTTGACATGATGATTATTTCTGCCTAGCGGAGATTTCCAGTTTGCAAGCGGAGATTGAGCTGTGATTACATTAGGTCATTATACAATAACCTGCCATTCTAAAGCTAGCACTTCTACACCATACCGTGGCAGAAAGAAGTAATGGTTTGCTAGAATACATTCCAGGCTCGCAGTCGTTATTGATTCAAAAAAAGGCAGAGCAGCCACTGGGTGGATTTTCCGAGAACATTAAGGACAGCATAACAGAATATGTTGAGAGTGGAAAAAGCGATGTAGAAAAAGGCTACAATTTCCTGCACTGGGTCTTGACTAGAGTATACGAGGCAACAGAAGACGACGCTTCAGACTCTATAATCGATGGTGCAAACGATCTTGGAATTGACGCTTATCTGCCGGTTGATTTCTCAGACAATAAAATAAGATTATTCCAATCAAAATACGGCACTGCCCACTCTGAAGAAGCAATTGCCAAATTCAAAGAAGACGTCAGAAGACTGTTAAACAAAGACATTACCAAGATGAGACCAGAGCTGGCAAACCTAGTAACAAAGATCCAAGAAAAAAACCTCAAAGTCGAATGCTGCTATGTTACAAACCAGCCGGTAAACTATGACGGTGACGATACACTGGAGATAATTGATTTAGATAAAATTGTCAAGTCTCTCTGGGATCGAATAAAAAAGCCAGCGGCAGGAAAAAGATCCAAGATACGACTGGAAGAGAGGATTCGCTACAAAAATACCGTAGTCGGCATACTAAAGCTTCGAGAGTTGACAGACTTTGTTATCAAAAACAGGGACTATGTCTTTGAGTCAAACATCAGACAGTGGATGCAGTTCAAGACAAATGTAAATAAGGGAATTCGAGACACGCTACAAAATTCTCCTGACAAGTTCTTTTACTATAACAACGGGATCACAATTGTAGTTAGTAATTTTGAGGAGTTAGAGGATAATACTCTGATGTTGCATGCACCTCAAATAGTAAACGGTGCACAGACATCAAACTCTATCTTAGATCATGCCAAGAGAACCAACAACTTGGACGGTAGCATCACAGTCACCATAATAAGAGCAGATGATGAGCTGGATCAAAACAATATAACAAAATATAGAAACTCGCAAAACTCTGTCCGAGGAAAGGATCTAGTATCGCTGATGGACTTTCACAAGTCTGTCAAGTCCCAGCTTGAAAACCACGGATACTTTTACGAAATACAGGCAGGCTCGTTTGACTCCAAGACAAAGTCGCAACAGGGCGAGTTCAAGGGAGACACAACATACAACAAATACCTTCCTGACAATCACAAAAAGGTAATTGTTGCCAAAGACGCAATACAGGCTTTGGTTGCAGGAATTGAGCAAAGACCAACTGAATCATACAGCTCACCTGCGCAGTTTTTGCCTCGCGGAAGCAAATACGACGATGTATTCAATGAAAACCTAAAGGACGACTATAGATTGCTGCTCTATCCATATTTGGTAAAAGAATACGCCAAAAAATCACTAGGCTATGGAAAACGTGGAGGGCACAAGACAAAAAGATACGCCACATTATTTTTTGTCGCAGTATATTTTAGAATAATACACAAAGGCATCCTGAACACAAAGGGTGATTTCAAAGAAGACATTACCAAAGTGGAGCCAATCTTTAAGAGTTCCAAGCTCAACGAACGTATTCTAAAGCTAACAGACGGTGTAGTGACAAGATTTCTTGAAGATACTGTTGTCGAAGATGAAATCGAACTGGCAAACACTAAGCACAACTTCTTCTCCCATCATGTATGGAATGAGGCAATGTTACGCGTAATTGACAAGAAAATACGTCAGGAAGAAGAGGAAATCGAGAGCATTAGAAAACTAGTCAATAGTTTATTGTAAAGCGATAGTTGCCAGCCATGGTAAAAATTGCAGGAGATTTACAATGGCCAGACAATCTACCGCAGCTTTTTCTGAGATACACCATTATTTAACAAATTTTTTGGTCACCCAAAAAATGGTCATGATTTTTATATAGACATACAAAAGTCCACATTGCTTGGCTGACGCAGACAAATGTGCATTATGCAAAGGACCAGTCCCACACAAATACGTGGGAATACCGGATTGGAACATCAAAGGGGTTTTGTGCGGCAAGTGTTATTCGCAAAAGATCTATGAACATTATCCTGGCGAACATGTCCGAGTCAGCATGGACAAGAAATAGCTAGGCAGAATTTTTGTACTTGTTCACATAAAGGCAGTTCCATGCAACAGAGTCGTCCTTGACGTCTTGCTCTTCTAAGAATTTGATGTCGGTTACCGTTTTCTTTTTCTTGAGTAGTCGGAGCTCAAATGTTTGGAACTGCTCACAACCACATCCTTCGGCCTGACACTTACCGTCATGTTCTTCTTTGGTATGGGTGCAGTTGCATACAGCATCGTCTTTGACGTCTTTTTCTTCTTTTTGTGAATATGTTGCAAACCTAAAGTATGCCTCACCTAGATGGCCCTTTTTGAATCTGGCATAGTGAGCTGACTTGGGCAATAGTTTGAAAAATGACATATTATGACTGGGTCGTCTAGTCTCAGATGCGACAATAAACCAGTAATGATCGCCAGTCTCTACGAATCTCAGCTTGATGTCGTGGTCGCCCCACCAATGGACGTATTCGTTCCAGATATCGGTTGCCTTTTTCCGATCAGAGAAGAGCGGAACCACATTCATTCGCAGATCAAAATACCTATAGGCCACGCCAAGAAAATCATCATACCAAGCAATCGTACCGGACACTTAGTTCGAGGGGTTGTATTTGGTTATTAAACAATCGTGAGAAAGGTTAATACCCTTATATCTTAGAATTACACTCGAAGTACAATGGCCACATATCGTACCAGTATGCAAATAGTAGCTGATCTACTAACAGCTACTGAACAGTGTGGACAAGAAGGAATCAAGGTAACATCACTTCTAACACAGGCAAATCTGTCACACTCTAGACTAGCCAAGTTCATTGAAAACTTGACCGGAGCAGGATTGATAAACAAAATCGAGTTTGATGGAAAGAACACATATGTCATCACACCAAAAGGAAAACAATACCTAGAATCTTACAAGCGATTCCATGACTTGGCACAGGGCTTCGGTCTAGATCTTTAGTACTACTTTTTAGAGCTTTTTCGAGTTTTTCGTTCCTTATATGTTGAATAACCAACGATAATAAACGCCCCTGCCAGCTGCGCATAAAACAATTCCAGGCTCGGGGGCTCCTTGAAAATGGCAAATCCCATTCCCATCGTCAGAACAATTAGCATGATTAGTAGATACTTGTCCACAATATCAGACAGCAAACAAACAATATATCTTTTCGATTATTCCGCCTCATATGAGCAAGATTCTTGAGCTAATCGGATTTGCATTAATTGGGGGAACGATCTATTCTTTTGTAGGGATGACAAATGATCCGCTTCGATGGCCAGTATTTTGGGGATGTGCAGGCGGTGCACTTGCAATCATAATGTACAACCGCGCAAAAAGAAAACGAAAACAAGCTTAGCTGATCAGTGGATCATGCTGTACTGATCACAAACCGACAGATCTATAAGGAAGCATTTTATGATATTTTTCGGGGAGTATGACAGAGCAGACTAACAAATGGTGGGAAGGTCTCGCCAAAGAACTTCAAGTCGACATCGAAACCCTTGATTAATAATTTTTGATCGTGAAAAAGCCCCGAGTGGGATTTGGACCCACGACCTAAAGTTTACGAAACTTTCGCTCTACCAGGCTGAGCTATCGAGGCATGGAGGGCAGTGTTATCAGAGTTTATAAAAAGCATTTCAGGTTTCTGACCATTGAAAAAATCCATTTCTGGGATTCGTGGAATTTTCGGAGACGATCTGACGCTCCCAGATGTTTTGGAGTTTTGTAGAAACTTTGCTCATACAATACCATCAAAAAAGTGCGTAGTAGGACATGACACTAGGCCGTCAAGAGAGATGGTAAGTAGTGTTGCAATATCTGCACTGCTAGAATGCGGAATCGACGTGTACAACTTGGGAATGGTGCCAACCCCGGCGGTATTCCTTGAGGCAAGAAAATATGGTGCAGGATTAATCATCACATCGTCACACAATCCAATGCAATGGAATGGTCTGAAATTCATCATAAACGGTCGCGGGCCAAATGAGCACGAATTTGCCAAAATCATCAAGAAAAAGCAACACAGAATCGCAAAATTTGGTACTGAATACAGAATCACATCAAGTTATGTGGATGATGCGGTAAAAATTATCGGCAAAATAAGGCACTCACCTAAGATAGTAATCGACATCGGAGGAGGAGCTGCGGTAAATGTTGCCCCTCTGCTTTTAAAAAAGATTGGATGTCAGGTACACATCATTAATGAAAAATCCACCAGTCGTGGCCCGGACCCGACATCAGACAAGCTTACGCAGTTGGTTTATGCAAGTAAAAAAGGCGACATTGGGTTTGCCTTTGATCTTGACGGCGACAGACTAGTTGTAGTAAAAGACGGCATAAAGCAATCACCTGACACCACACTTGCATTAGGAGTCATCAAGGCACTTGAACTAGGTTACAAGAAATTTTGCCTTAGTATAGATACCAGCATTGCCGTTGAAAAATACATCAAAGATCATGGAGGATCAGTAATTCGCTCAAAGGTCGGCGAGGCAAATGTTATTGATACAATGTTAAAGCATAGGTGCCAAGCAGGTGGTGAGGGAAGCAGTGGTGGATTTATTTTGCCAGAATTCAACATGTGCCGGGATGGAATTTTGACATCGGGTTTGATTGCAGCAATGACTGGCAAAAAAAAAGTCGATGATGTAATAGATTTTGTTTCTAGTTATCACCAGCTTCGAACCAAGATTGATGTTGAGTCACACCTGCACGACAAAACACTTGTCATACTAGAAAAGAAGATTAGACAAAGATTTGGAAGAACAATAACTATAGATGGAATTAAAGTCATAATAGACGAAGACACTTGGGTATTGGTTAGAAAGTCAAACACAGAAGACATAATCAGAATATCGGTAGAGTCAAATGACTTGGGTGAGGCGCAACAGATTCAAAAGGAGATCAGCATTCTAACAAGACAAAGCCATGATCAAGCTAGATGAAAAAAAGATAATTTCCATTTTGCAGAAAAATCTAGTCTCAACTACTCATGAAGACGTGGAAATATTTCGCCTGGGAAAAAATTTTGGCGTAATCAAAACCGACACGCTGGTGCAAAGCACGGATGTTCCTCCACAGATGAGTCCAGAGCAGATTGCCAAAAAAAGCATGGTCGCGCCGCTAAGCGATTTTGCATCAAAGGGAGTAAAGCCTAAGCACGGGATCATTTCTGTATCATTACCACGTAATTATTCAAGAACAAAGCTCGTAAGACTGGCATCTGGATTCAGAGAGGCATCAAGGCAATTTGGAGTAAAAATTCTTGGTGGGGACACAAACGAGGCAAAAGAGATAGTCATTTCAGTCATGTTGTTTGGTGTTGCCAAGAAAATAACTCCACGAAGCGGCGCCAAAGTTGGCAACATCATTATCACCACTGGGACATTTGGTAAGACAGGGGCAGGCCTAGGTATTTTGCTAAAGAAGAACAAAGCTAGCGGCAAATTCAGAAATGATGCAGTTGATTCCGTCTTAGAGCCAAGACCACAGCTCGAATTTGGGGTTTTGGCCTCAAGATATTTTGATTCCTCAATGGATTCTAGTGACGGGCTATCAACTACTCTAATAGAGCTTGCAAGTGCAAGCAAGAAAAAATTCATTATCGAATCCATACCAAAAGAAAATGGATTGGATGAATTTGCAAAGACAAACAGAAAAAACCCACTAGATCTTGTGTTTAACTCCGGTGAAGAATATGAGATAGTCGCAACCGTTTCCCAAAAAAACCTGCCAAGGCTGGAAAAGATTGCCAAAAAGTGCAAGATAAATCTAATTCAGATTGGTCATGTGCAAAGCGGTAAAGGCGTCTTTTTGCAGTCTGGAAAAAAGCAAATCTCAATCACAGATAGTGGATGGCGGCATTTTGCGTAATTTGTCGCTTGGCGAGCCGACATAGCTTTTTAAAACCACCAAACTTTGGGTAACCAATGTCAGAAGTACAAGTCGACAAGTGGGGTATTGCTCACATCTATAGTAGCTATAACAACACCATAGTGCACATGACAGATCTTACAGGGGCAGAAACCGTGGCAATTAGCTCCGGCGGTGTTCATGTAACAGCTGACAGATATGAATCATCTCCATTTGCTGCAATGAAGTCATCAAACGCAGTAGTCGAGGCAGCAAGAGCAAAAGGCTTTACTGGCTTTCACATACGAGTGCGAGCAGTAGGCGGCGTAGGCTCTAGAGTCCCAGGACCTGGTGCACAAGCAGCCATTAGAGCACTAGCAAGAGGCGGATTCAAAATCGGTCGAATCGACGACGTTACACCAATTCCTCATGACACCACACGAAAGAAGGGTGGAAAGAGAGGAAGAAGAGTTTAGTCATCAATCATCTTTACTTTAGTTTTACAGCCTTTGGCTACAAAATAATCCGCAATAAAAAAAGTAAATTTTTCATCAGGCCTGCCCTTGTATTTTCTGATCATATCATCGAATTTTTGGTTTATTGCCTCTTGCAAGCTTGGCTTTATCCAGAGTCGAAAAAATGTCCAGCCAAATCTCGATGTTGGCTCGCCAAACACAAAGTCATTTGGTAGACCAAACTTTGAGGCCATGTCTGCTAACGCGTTGTTAATCAGGCGCTTGTCTTCTAAAAAATCAGTCGAGCTTACTTCAAATATTTTCATTTTCAACTGTTTTGCTTAGCTTATCTGATAGCGAGACAAATTTTCCATCTTGCTCAATGTTGATCTTGGTTTGCATTCGCACGTGGATTCCAACTGATCTGAATAATGCCAATAGTTGTCCGCCGTCGATTTCTTCGTTAATTTCTCCAGTCTGGAACAATTGTCCTATCCTGTTAATTACCATTTTTGCCTCGTTTGGAAATTGGGATTCAGCATTTTGCAATACCTCCATTCCCCTATATCCAAGATGAGAAATCACAATTTCTCTAAATGATGGAGGGGCTGCATCCTGTGTCTTTTCTTGTTTTTGAGACTGAGAAACAATGTTTTTTTTCATCTCTGCTAAGCGCCTTGCCTTGAGTGCTTCTAGTTCTCTGTCTTCGCTCAACCCTTTATCACGCCAATTGGGACTAGCTTTGCCACCTTGGTTGCGATTCCTAACTCATGTGATACGTTTACTACTGCATCCACGTCTTTGTATGCCTCCGGTGTCTCTTCTACTACTCCATCCCTAGTCAACGATTTTATGAAAATTCCTTTATCACTTAGTGATTTTTTTACCTGTTCCTCTGTAAAGTCACGCCTTGCCTTTGAGCGTGACATCATTCGTCCTGCACCGTGTGCAGTTGAGCCAAAGCTTAGGTTCATTGAATTTGGCTTGCCAAGCAAAATCCAGCTTCCAGTACCCATGGAACCTGGAATCAAAACAGGTTGGCCCAAGTTTCTGTACTTTGATGGGATTTCGTCCCTGTTTGCTGGAAATGCTCGCGTTGCACCTTTGCGGTGAACAACTACTGATTTTTCTTTGCCGTCGATTTTGTGTTTTTCAACCTTAGCAATATTGTGTGCGACATCATATACTAGTTTCATGTCTAAGTCTGCCTCTGTACTCTTGAAGACTCGCTCAAATGATTTTCTAGTCCAGTGACTCAGCACCTGCCTGTTGCTCCAAGCAAAATTTATTGCGGCAAACATTGCTTTTCGATATGATTCTCCTTCCTCTGATGTGTTTGGTACGCATGCGAGCTCTCTGTCTGGCAGTTCGATGTTGTATTTTCGCAGAGCTTGCTCTGATACCCGTAGGTAGTCAGAGCAAATCTGGTGTCCAAATCCCCTAGAACCACAATGAATCAAAACTGTAACGTTTCCTTCTTGGATCCCCATTCTTTTTGCTGCCTCTTCGTCATAGACTTTTTCTATTTTTTGGACTTCGAGGAAATGGTTACCAGAGCCAAGACTTCCTAGCTGCGGCGCACCTCGCTTTCTTGCAGTGTTTGATACTTTGTTTGGATCTGCATTTTTAATTTGGCCATTTTCTTCGCAGACATCTGCATCGTCTTTGGTTCCGTAGCCGTTATCAATTGCCCAGTTCACGCCGCGAACCAGAACCTCGTCCAATTGAGAATAGTTTAGTTTTATTGCACCTTCGGTTCCAACACCAGAAGGAATTGAATTGAAAAGGTCTGTCACCAGCTCTTTCAGTTTTGGTCTAACCTCTTTTTCTGATAAATTCGTTCTTAGTAATCTGACACCACAGTTGATATCATAGCCTACACCACCAGGACTGATCATTCCCTCTTCTGCATCCATTGCTGCAACACCACCTACCGGAAATCCATATCCCTCGTGTCCATCTGGCAGAACTACTGCACTGCCTAGGATTCCAGGCAGAGTTGCCACATTAATTGCCTGAGATAGAGTCCTATCAGCCATCATTTTTGCAATCAGTCCTTCGTCTGCGTAAATTGTGACTGGAACCTTCATGCCCTTACTGGAATCTGCATCTATTTGGTATACGTTATCTCGAATTTTTTTTGGCGTAATACCGGACATATCGATCAAGATATTTAATTGCAATTTAAATCATAAGTAGATTTATTTTAATACGATTCCAAAATGGATTATTGCCTATTTTACCAATTGACGGCGGCCGATATGGCACAAAAGAGATGCTTGCTGTCTTTGATGATCAAAAAAAAATAGACTATCAGTTGCAAATCGAGGGAGCAGCTGCAATTTCACAGGGAGAAATTGGTATCATTCCAAAAAAATCTGCCCAAAATATTTTTGCTGCATCAAAATCCGGCAAAATTCATGCCAAGCGGGTAAAACAACTGGAAGCAAAATCAGATCACGATACTGCCGCTCTGGTAGAGGCACTAAGTGAGAAATGTCAAAATGGCGCAAGACCATGGGTTCACTATGGCCTAACAAGCAATGACTTGGTAGATACCAGCACATCAATGCAGATGAGAGATGCACTAGCAATCATAGAGCCCAAAGTGGCAAGACTTGGTTTACTTTTGGCAAAAAGAGCAACAGACTACAGAGAGGTTCCAGCCGTTGGACGAACACATGGCCAACACGCAAGCATCATTTCATTTGGATTAAAATTTGCAAACTGGGCATCCGAAATGGCAAAACATGTTGAGCGAATTGAAGAGATTAAAAAGCGAGTCCTGTTGTGCAAGACACTTGGCGTAGTAGGCACAGGCTCACTAATGGGTGCAAAGGCAATAGAGGTTCAAAGTCGAGTCTCAAAAAGACTAGGACTGTTCCCAGCAGAAGTCACAACACAGATCATACCGCGCGAGAGATACGCAGAATATGTTTTTCAGCTTGCTCTAATTGGAAGCACACTAGAAAAAATCTCAATAGAGATTAGGAATCTACAAAGAACTGAAATCGCCGAAGTCTCAGAGCATTTCAAGGAGGGTCAGATGGGAAGTAGTGCAGTACCAGTCAAGAGAAACCCAATCAAAAGTGAGCGAATTTCATCACTATCAAAGTTATTGCGCAGCCAGATGAGCGCATCATTTGAAAATATACCCCTATGGCATGAGCGAGACCTCTCAAACTCGGCAAACGAGAGATTCACAATTCCAATGTGTTCGATTTTGCTTGATGAAATGTTAGAAACGATGCTCAGAATCATTGAAAAGTTACGAGTAAACACGGAAAGAATTGAGCAAAACCTGTATGTCACCAAAGGGCAAATCTTTGCAGAATTTGTCTTGGAGGCGTTGATCAAAAAGGGGATTCCGAGATTTGTTGCATACCGAGATGTCCAGCGAGTCGCATTTGAAGCCCACGACAAGGGAATCGATTACTCCGATGCTATCAAAAACGATAAAGCCATTTCATCGAAACTATCTGAAAGCGAAATAGATCAAATATTTACACCACAAAGTCACTTGGGTGCAGCACCTGAAATAATCACAAACGTAAACAACACAGTAAATAAAATCTGCAAAAAATTCATCTAGACTTTAACAGTGTCTTGTGAATCAAAGAGCCATATTGTAATGCCTTTTTTCTTGCATTTGCAGATAACTCTGGAACGCCTACATGAATTGCCAATTTTCGTATAATATGTTTTCTTTGCAAATCATTTTCGTCTGTAATTTTCTGATCAACTGGAATATTCTTTGCAAATTTGATAAAATCCTCAGATAGTAGTGGTTGGACTATTTTGACACCAAACTCGGAGCAGACCTGGTTTATTGCCATCATCATCTTGATTTCATTAACTAGTTTGGCATCCATTAGAGCACTTACTGCTTCATTTCCTTGTTTTATTGCATCTCTGTACCCACTATAACCACAAAACAGCTCATCAATTCCATTTGCAGTTACCACCTCATCTAACCCAAGACTTTGTGCAAGCTTGGACACATGATAAAACGCGATGCTGTTTTCATTCCAAGAAAGATTGTCAGTGTTTATTGCGGTGTTAATTTTTTTAGAAATGAACTCAAACTCGTCGGGATTTATCTCCAAGACATGATGTGGTAATTTGAGAAATTCGTTTACCTTTTTTGCAAATTTAATGTCATGTGAATCAGCAAATCCTATTGTCAATAGTGTGACATCGTAATTCATTGTGTCGCACAGT
The DNA here is from genome assembly GCA_016872055.1 of Nitrososphaerota archaeon. NCBI lineage: Archaea > Thermoproteati > Nitrososphaerota > Nitrososphaerota archaeon. Next base: position 79,574 of record VHBH01000004.1, on the reverse strand, counting down.
TTGGCGATCAAGGTGCTATCAACTCCACCAGAAAAAGCAACCCCAATTTTTTTAGATGATATTGTTTGCGTTATTGCGGATTTGATTTTTTTTAATAACTCATCAAGTTTCATGTTTTTGCGATCATAGCCCCATACAAAGAAGTTACTATTTGGTAAAGACTATTATTCAATCATAGAACAATATCATAATGAGGCCAATGTCACTATCTGATGAACAAATCAAAATCGAACTTGAATCATTGAATGGTTGGACAATTAAAAACGGCAAACTGCACAAAGACTTTGTATTTTCTGATTTTGTCGAAGCATTTTCGTTTATGACCAAGGTTGCCTTGCACGCAGAAAAGATGAATCACCATCCAGAATGGTTCAATGTGTATAACAGAATCACAATAGACCTAATGACTCATGACGCTGGGGGCATTACACAAAATGATGTAGAGCTTGCCAAGTTCATCGAGTCTGCGATGTAGGCTCAGCTAGCTCTATTGAATATATAGGCATAAAACCGAGGAAATTTACGAATGACACTTGACAACTCTACAATATTGGATGCAGATTTTAGATACATTGACAAAAACGGCACACTGCTAAAATCAAGAACAGAGCTGTCCATTGCACAGATGCTCTCCTTTTTGGGAACATCATACGAGTACCAGCACAAGATGAGATTGTCAAGCGGAAAAACAGTTCAGGTTAATTTCAAAACAAGTGACGATAAATTAATCGTGGTAATTGATTCAGAATCCGACATTGCAAAATACAAGGAGATAAAATCTGAAAACCACACTATCATGGCAATTGGTCATCCCCAGCTTGCTGCAAAGCTCAAAGAGCTAGAAGAAATTGTATTCTATGACACCAAGGATGCCCAGTCAGGATCTATCTTCATTGATGATCCATCGTTTGCGTTTGACTATGCGCATATTTTGCCATTAGTGGAAAAATGTTCCCTTTTGCACGGACATACCTCAAATGTACTGGTGGAATTAGTAGGAGATATGAAAAATAATTTGCTAATAGATTTTGGTGAGGCGAAGAGAATCATCAAGCAAGTAATTGGAATTTTGGATCACAAGTTCTTTATCCACAGAAAATATGTCAAATCAGAAGACCAATCACATTATAGAATATCATTTGAGGGACCAAAGGGAATGTTTGACATGCAAGTACCAAAAAATACCACCTTTCTCTTGGAAGGCGAAGCTACAGTTGAAACTCTCTCTACTGAGATAATCAAGCTTCTAGTGCCCAAGCTACCAAAGAACATTGAAGCGGTGGGCGTATACATTTACGAAGGATACAACAAGGGCGCACATCTGATTTCCAAGATTTCCAAGTACTAGTCATGGAACCAAAAATCAAAGAAACTGCATGGAATCCAGAGCTTGAAGCAAAGATCCTAAAACAGTGGGTAGACTCTGGCCTGTACGATTTTGTGCCTGAAAACAAGAACTTTGTCATAGACACACCTCCTCCATATCCGTCAGGCAGGCCTTGGCACATTGGGGCTGCAGCTCACTATTCCCAGATAGACATGGTAGCTAGAACTGCGCGAATGAACGGCAATCATGTGTATTTTCCAATAGGCATAGACAGAAATGGACTGCCAGTGGAACTGTACACAGAAAAAAAGCACAACATTCGAATGCAGGAAACAGAGCGAAGCAAATTCCTAGAATTATGCAAAAGTTCTCTAGACGACTTAGAAGCCGAAATGCTACAGATTATGAAGAGCCTAGGACTCTCTGGAAATTTTGCAAACTATTACAGAACCGATTCTGAAGAATATAGAATCTTAACACAATCAACGTTTATTGAATTATGGAATCGTGGAACAGTCTACAAGGCAACTCGCCCAAACAACTACGACTGGGTTTCTGGCACCACGATTGCAGATGCAGAAATCCAATATCAAGACATTCCAACCAAGCTAGTATATATGAAATTCAAAATCAAAGATTCAGATAGAGAAATCATCATAGCTAGTACCAGACCGGAACTGCTATGTGCATGTCAGACAGTAATAGTAAATCCAGATGACTCAAGATACCAAGATGTTGTTGACAAAAAAATCATCGTTCCAGTAATAAACAGAGAAGTCACAATTAGGACGCATCACTCTGCACAGAAGGAATTTGGTTCCGGCGCTGTCATGGTCTGTTCATATGGTGACCAAAACGACGTTGCTCTATTTCGAGAAATGAAACTAGAAGAAATTGTTGCAATTGGTATGAACGGCTTGATGACAGAATCTGCAGGGAAATATGCAGGCCTCAAAGTCAAGCAGGCAAGAAACCAGATAATCGAAGACTTGCAAAATGCCAGCCTAGTTGAGAAAATCGAGGAAATTACTCACAGAACGCCGGTTTCTGAGCGCAGTAAAATTCCAATTGAAATCATACCCATGGAGGAATATTACGTAAAACAGATTGACGTTATAGAAAAAATTCGCGAAATTGGACAGAAAATCAAATTTTATCCAGACATGCACAAACAAATCCTGATGAACTGGCTAGACTCCATATCAATTGACTGGCCTATATCCAGAAGACGATATTATGGAACAGAAATCCCAATCTGGTACTGCAAGGCCTGCTCGGATCCACATGTACCAACTCCCGGAAAATACTACAAACCATGGTTAGATCCTGCACCATTTGAGCAGTGCAAAAAATGTGGAGCTAAAGAATTTGTTGGCGAAACTAGAACATTTGATACTTGGATGGACTCATCAGTCTCACCATTATTCATCTCAAAGTACAACAAGGATTCAGAATTTTTTAAAAAGACCTATCCAGCAACTCTACGACCGCAGGCTAAAGATATTGTTCGAACCTGGTTGTACTATACAATATTGCGATGCGATCAGCTCACAGGTTCCAGTCCATGGTCTGAGGCCTGGATAATGGGATATGGTCTGGATGAGAAAGGAATGAAAATGTCAAAGAGTAAAGGCAATGCAGTAGACCCACTACCAATAATTGAAAAATTTGGCGCAGATACTTTTCGATTTTGGAGTGCATCAGAGATCAATCACGGTTATGACTTTAGGTGCTCTGAGCAGAAAATAGAGGCAACAAAAAAATTCCTATCCAAGCTTTGGAATGTATCTCGGTTCATTTCTAGCTATGATATAATAGAAAAGGCAGAACCAACTGCTACAGATAAGTGGATCCTATCAGAATTGGACCGAGTCATTGTAGAATGCCAAAAAGGCTACTCTGAATACAACTTTTTTGTGCCTGCAATAGCAATTCGTGAATTCACCTGGAATCTGTTTGCAGCTCACTATATCGAGATGGTAAAGGCGCGTGCATACGGTGAAGGTTTTACAGAGGCAGAAAAAAATGCGGCAATTTACACATTACACAGGGTTTTATCCACAATACTGCTCTTGCTTGCACCAATTTCTCCATTTATCACGGATCATCTCTGGCAGGAACTATACTCTAATGAAACAATTCACAGACAAAAGCGTCCAAAGCCAGAAGGCTTTCTAGACATGAGTCAGTACACAAAAGAAATTGAGGAATTCAATTCCAAGGTCTGGAATGAAAAGAAATCAAAAGGGTTATCACTAAAAGATTCCATATCAAAAGAGATTCAAGAGTCGCTTAAAATATTTGCAAAGGATTTAATTCCAATGCATAGAATTCAGTAAAGATTACAGACATTATTTGTTTTACAATTATTTCCTAGACAACAGTGCAAAAATTCCACCCAGTGCATACGATATCGCAATCAGTATTCTAGATAAAAATACTGCAAACGGTTGATTATGCAAAAATATTGTTTGATCAATTTGTACTGCAGCTGGAATAAAAGCCAACGATACAGCACCTACCATCAATTGCTCGTTATTTGTCACTCCACTGAATTTTCGCATAAGGATGTATGTGGAAAGATTTCCAAGTCCTATCCCAAACAATATCAGGTACTGAATTAATGATGGAAAAATACCAATTAGTGCAAAAGGCAAAGCCCAGCATAATCCATTTACTGCTTTGACTGGTGTGGACCAGCTAACGCTGTTTTTCATTCGCTGTCTAATCATCATCAGTTTTGCTCTAGATTTTGCAAAATACGCACCAAATGGAATACCAAATGAGGTAGTCCATACAATGGCATACCAAAACACAGGATAGTTCTCCAGTGAAATTATCAAGCTAAGTGTGGATGCGACAGATACTGCCGCGGACACCAAAACAAATAGAATTCCAAATGCTCTTCTTATGTGTAACAGCTGATCATCCAATGATGCACTACAAAATCCAGAATAATATTATCGATGAGGTTATTTTTTGTTGTTTTGCGGTTTAGGTTTTGGAATATTTTGCTGCTTTGGTTTTTGGTTGTTTTGTTTGGGTTTTTGGTTTTGTGGTTTATGGTTGTTATTTTGTGGCTTTATCATTGATACAAAGTATCGGTGCCATGAAACGTCACCGGTCAGCTCCGGATGAAATGCAACACCCAAAATATTTCCTTGTTTTACCGCAACCACTTTTTCATTATACTTTGAGATTGTCTGAACGTCCTTGCCAATTCCTTCAATTGATGGTGCCCGAATAAACACGCCGTGGGATTTTGGTATTCCTATTGGCTGTGCAGAGATTTCTGTCTCAAATGAGTCGCGTTGTCGTCCAAACGAGTTTCTCTCCACTCGCACATCCAGTAATTCCAATAGCGGTTGATCCATTTTTCCAACAATTCTATCTTCGGCATGTTTGGATAACAAAATCAGGCCTGCGCATATTCCAAATACAGGCATTCCTTTTTGGATTTTGTCCTTGATTGTCTTTATTGCCCCGTTGACTAGTGTCATTTGTCCCATCATGGTGCTCTCGCCCCCTGGCAATATCAACGCGTCCAGCTTTGAAATCTCTAATGATGTCTTTACCTGTCGCACGATACCTTTGATTCCTGCTCGTCCTAGAGCTGCTCGAGTTGCCGCAATATTTTCTGCAACATCTCCTTGAATTCCCAAAACGCCAACATTTACGCTCATGCCGTACTACCACGCTCTTGCATTCGCATTTCGAGATTTTTGACATCAAGTCCCAGGATTGATTGTCGCTCATCTATCATTCTCTGGGCCTCTTTGACCTTGTCTGCATCTTCCCAAAATGTAGTTGCAAGTACAATTGCTAACGCTCGCTCTTTGGCATCTTCCGCTTTAAATATACCAGAGCCAACAAAGATTCCGTCACATCCCAGTGACATAAGATAGGCAGCATCTGCTGGTGTTGCAATTCCGCCTGCTGCAAAATTCACAACTGGTAATCTGCCAACACGTGCAGTTTGTTCCACCAGATCATATGATACTTTGAATTCTCTTGCAATTCTGACCAGATCCTGGTGATCCCCAGAGTCATAAACTGATTTGATTAATCGTAATTCGTCATTTACTTTTTTGATATGTGTTACTGCTTCTGCAACATTTCCAGTTCCAGGCTCTCCCTTGGTCCTAATCATTGCGGCACCTTCCTCTATTCTCCGCAATGCCTCTGCCAAGGATCTTGCACCATTGACAAACGGAGTTGTAAAGTCCCATTTCCAGATGTGATGAGTTTCGTCAGCTGGTGTTAGCACTTCGGATTCATCAATCATGTCCACGTTTGTCTCTTCTAGTACACGAGCTTCATACACATGACCTATTCTGCACTTTGCCATGACGGGTATTGTCACTGCGTCCATTATTTCCTCTATTACTCGTATGCTTGCAGTTCTTGCAACTCCTCCTGCCTTTCGCACATCGGACGGAAGTTTGTCTAAAACCATTACAGAGACGGCTCCAGCTTCTTCTGCTATTTGGGCCTGCTCTACTGTTGTGACATCCATGACTACACCATTTTTGAGCATGTGTGCAAATCCGCGTTTGAGTGTGGATGTTCCACGTACTCTGGAAGATGCACCTACTCGCTCACTCACTTTACCCTTTGCGCTTGGTAGGTCACCGGATAGTGGAATCATAAAGACATTAGCTAATTTTGCTTATTTATAGGAATAGGGAAATGTGCAATATAATTACCACTAAAGTTTTGCGTGCGCAGATCACTAGCAATTGTCTACGATTCACGCAGAGGTTCCGTTTTACTTGTGGGCTTTTAACACATGTTTGTGACATGTAATTCGCGACATAATATTTTAGGCAAAATGTCCGTAAAGAAAATAATGGCAAAACAAAAGCCTATTGAATATGACAGGGATGATTTTAGAAGATGAAATCAGAGTGTTAGAAATACGCATGTTGGAAAGATGATAGGGTGTAGTTGATTGTGGTCAGTTCTTTTCTACATAATCAATGAGCTGTTCAAGTTCTAGCTCCAACCTTGATATCAGTGGTGGAACAAATGTTGATGTGGTATTTTGTTCTGCCCACTGGATATGTTTTGTTTTGCCGTTTAGCGTTACTTTGAGTGAGAATTTTGTAAATTCGGTTTGAGATTCATCTGCAGAAATGTTGTCAATCGGTAATTGCATAAAGCCAGTCTCTTTTATCAGCGCAGTGATTTTGGTCACATTTCCCTTTGGTAAGATCATGGTCTTCTCCACTGGCGCAACATCTGGTACATTCAGAGTATACTTTAATGCGCCATCATCAGATATGGTCAGGATTTCGGATTTTTGTGGCGCAAGCCTGTCAGTTACCCCAAGTGAGATTTTTTTGAGATCATACTTTATCAGCTCTATGTTGATTTTATCGTCAGCGTTTGCAGCAGTAAACGGAATTTGTGGGTTCATAATCATTGGGATTGCGATCAAAATGGCAAAGATCACTGGAATCAACGCACCTATTATGAGAATGGGTTTTGCCATTACACATTGAATCTTTGATTTTATAATAAATCTAATTTTTTGACGGCACCAGATAGAATAAATCCAAGTCTGGATTTGTTTAATTCGTGGGGTCGTAGCCCAGCCTGGTAAGGCGACTATGATTGACAAAGTCATCGCTAGAGGCTCCAGAAGTAATACAATCCAAACTGATTTCACAAGATGATGTGAGTTTGGAGCTGCAGTGACCTGTAGATCGCCGGTTCAACTCCGGTCGGCCCCACGTTATCTTGATTTATTTCGTAAAACGTTTAGCGCAGAGCCTTGTCTGAACCATTCAATCTGCGAAGAGTTGAATGTGTGGGATAGGTAAATCTCTTCTTTCTTTCCATCTACGTGTGTTATTATACATCGTACTGGTTTTTCCTGCTCTATCTTGCCCAAGTCGACAAGACTAAGTCGGTCTGTTTCCTGGATTTTGTCATAATCGGTAGGATTTGAAAATGTCAATGCGAGTAGTCCTTGTTTTTTGAGATTTGTCTCGTGGATTCTTGCAAATGATTTTGCTATTACTGCTCCACATCCCAAAAACCTTGGAGTCAGTGCCGCATGTTCTCTACTACTTCCTTCCCCATAGTTGGTATCTCCAATTATTACCCACTTCAGGCCCTTTGACTTGTATTTTCTTGCAATGCTTGGAAAAGACTCTACGATATTATCCAGTGTGTTTTTGCCCTTGCCTACATCACCAGAAAAAGCATTTACCGCCCCCAAAAGGAGGTTGTCACTCAGCTTGTCCAGGTGTCCCCGATATGATAGCCAGGCGCCAGCAGGTGAAATGTGATCAGTGGTACACTTCCCCTTTGCCTTGACCATTATTGGTAAGTCGATATAGTCATTACCGTCCCATGGAGTAAACGGCTCTAGTTTCTGCAGTCTTGAGCTGCTTGGATCAATTATCACACTAACGGAATCTGGGTTTTGCGATGGCGAAACATAGACGTCCACTCCAGTCTTGAATCCATCCTTAGGAACATCGGGTGCGATCTCTGGTGGCGCCAGCTTGAATTTTGTTCCGTCTTGTGCCGTTAACTCGTCATTAATTGGGTTAAACGACAGTCTCCCGCCAAGTGATAGTGCAATTATCAGCTCAGGACTTCCAATGAAATTCATAGTGTTTCGTTTTCCGTCATTTCGTCCAGGGAAATTTCGGTTAAACGAAGTGATTATAGTATTTGGGTTATCGTTTTTGAGCTCAGGTCTACTCCACTGACCGATGCATGGACCACATGCGTTTGCCAACACAGTTGCACCGATGTCATCTAGCATTTGCATTTGCCCGTCTCGCTCTATTGTTGCTCTGACTTGCTCAGAGCCAGGTGTCACTAATAATGGAATCTTTGACTTAACCCCTTTTTGTTTTGCCTGCTTTGCAACGGATGCTGCACGTGACATGTCTTCATATGATGAATTTGTACAGCTACCAATTAGCGCAACGGAAATGTCATCGACATAATTGTTCTTTTTTACATCCTCTGCCAGTTTTGAGATAGGCCTTGCCAAGTCAGGCGTGTGTGGACCAACAATGTGCGGCTCTAGTTTTGAGAGATCAATCATTATCACCTTGTCAAAATATTTCGTAGGATTTTTCACCACGTCTTCATCCTCCGTCAGAATATCCTTGTGCTGATTTGCAATATCTGCAAGCTGTCCTCGGCCGGTGGCTCTTAGATAGTTTGCCATCTTTTCATCATATTCAAAGATAGAACAGGTAGCGCCAATTTCTGCACCCATGTTTGTTATGGTTGCTTTTCCTGTGCAGCTGATTGTCTTGGCTCCTGGGCCGAAATATTCGATAATTGCATTAGTTCCGCCAGATACCGTTAGCTGGCCTGCAACATAGAGTATGATGTCTTTTGGTGCAGTCCATCCACTCATCTGTCCCGTAAGGTATACCCCTATTCTTTTTGGGTATAGCAACTCCCATGGCATTCCCGCCATCACTTCTGCTGCATCCATTCCGCCAACTCCAACTGCCACCATTCCAAGGCCTCCAGCGTTTGGTGTGTGTGAGTCGGTCCCAATCATCATTCCTCCCGGAAACGCATAGTTTTCCAGCACCACTTGGTGTATGATACCGGCACCCGGCTTCCAGAATCCCGCACCATATTTTTTGGAAGCAGATTCCAAAAACGTGTAAACCTCATTATTTTCATAAATCGCAAGCTTGGTGTCTTCCTTTGCACCCACCCTTGCCTGGATCAGGTGATCACAGTGGACTGTGGTTGGCAGGGCGACTTGCTTTAGTCCTGCCTGCATGAATTCTAGCATCACGGTTTGCCCCGTAACGTCTTGCAGTGCTACTCTGTCAGGTCTCAAAAAGACGTAGCTCTTTCCTCGCTCCGGCTCTTTTCCGCCAAATTCCGCCAAGTGTCCTACAAGGATTTTTTCAGAGAGTGTAAGTGGGCGATTGACAACATTTCTAAATTTGGAAATGTTTTGTTCTAGTTTTTCATAGACATCAGTTACGAGTTTTTGTGTCGTCTCTATTTCCACGAATTAATAATTCCCTACCAATTAGTTATAAATCGTATCAGGCTTTTTTGTTTGAAAATTTAGTTATTCCCAACAGTTATAAGCAAAAAGCAGCTTTACCATAAGGTACGGGGTATGATTCATTGTATTATTTCTAAGGGAGGTCATATGCATGGTCAATAAAGGATTCCCAAGCTTCGGCATGTCACAAGCAGGCTCGTACATTGCCGCACTGAAAAACTACAATCTGCCTGATTTTATATTGAAAAAAATTGCCAAAGAATGCGGTTCAAATCTTTTAGAGCGAGGTCGTCTTGATGACAGACTTCAAAGCATGAACGACACTGCCCTTGTCATGTTGCATAGAATTTTTATCGACTGTGAAAGTGATGATGCCGGTAAGTTTGCCGACTTTAGATTTTACGCATATGTAGCAAGCATGTACCATAAATGCGATATTTTGATCAACGAAACAATTCCTGGCACCTCTGGCAAAAATCACAAGGTTCCAGTCGCAGTCAAAAATAACGGCATGTACATTGCAGTCGCATTCAACAAGTCAACCGGAACCCCGGTCCAAAAAAGAGAGGCAATCAAGTTTTACGGCATAGTAGATGATGTCAAAAAGGGCGATCATGGAACAATGCTGACCGATGCAATCTTTGGCACTTCAGTCGGCTTCAAGGGCGATTCCCTAGTCGAGTTAGAAAGGCTCAGCAAGTCAAGAAAGTCAGACGCTGAAAACAGGCTAGAAATCAAGACTGCAAACTTTGAGAACAGAATCTATTCTGTGACCAAGTGCAGCTAGATCCACTGTACGTTTTTACTCTCATAGTATTTTGTCTTGGCACGTGAGTGTCTTGGCCTTACATGCAAGACGGATTTGCAGCACGGGCATTTTATCTCCTGGATTTTCATGTAAACGTCGCATATTCCGCATCTTTTCTGCCCGTTGTATTTTAGCGAGAACTCACCCAGGTATTCCTTGTATTTTGTCTTGCAATATCCCCTGCAAACCAGCATAATATTATTTCAAATCTGGACGGATTAAAACAGCGGGTGATTATATTATGACCGAAGCTCGGATGCATCAAGTGTCATAAAATATGGCTGCGATGTGTTGCGCTCAAAGTTTTTTCCGTATTGCTCAAATGCGAGATCCTTGAAGAGATGCTTTGACCAGACATCATGGACCATTTCGTATTGATTTTTAAATTTTTTTTGGCGCAACAATTCGTGTGCTAATTCATGCGACACTACCGTGCAGTTTTTCTGACACGTCAGCAAAAGCTCGTCTTCTTTAGGCTTGACCCACAATACCATTGCAAAGTTTTCTGCATAGTACCCTTCGCACGTGCAGTCAGTCCACATCGGCCTAAAGTTTGCCAAGTAGAAATGAAATGTGTCGTGGTCGCGAGACTTGTGGTCTTCTACTAATACTGCAGTGTCCAGTCTTCGAATCAGGCTCTGTTTTGGAACTATCATCTGGTCGCATTTTACATCATAATCCAAAGAAAATGTGTCTTTGATCCATTTTTTGTAAAATTGAGCCATCTGCTGAATGTACTCAAATTCCTTGGTCCGTGACTCTAAGTCTTCCTTGGTAACCATGAATATGAAATGTAAAAGCATGACACAAGAAAAAGAGGTAAGTGTTTAAGACTGACCCTCAATACCCATTAGGGTTAATGTAGATCGGATTTTCTCTATTTTTCGAATCTTCCAAGTAATGGTCTCACGTAACGCCTCTACTGTTGGGGATTCGATTTTGGCTAAGATGTCATATGCGCCAAAAGTGCCGTGAACCTCTTTTACACCATCAAGTGACTTTAATTGCTTGATAATGGCTTCTTCTGAACCTAGTTCACAGTTTATCAAAACGTATGCTGTTGCCATAACTAAAGTATACACCGCGGCATATATCAATAAACCTATTGCCAGTTTCTATTTTTGTGAAATTTTCAGTATTTCACTCCAGATCTGAGTAGGGACTGGCATTGTAGAGAGCCTTGATATTCGCAACAGCTCCCAATCTTTGAATTTCGGATTTGTCTTGATCTGTGCAAGCGTTACTGGGTTTTCCAGTCGCTTTTTGAATTTTACATCAACTACAACAAATCTCGGATTTTTTTCTTTCGGGTTTGGATATGGATTGGATATTATTTCCATGATGCCAACAATTTGTTTTTCGTCTCCACTGTGATAGAAAAACGCTTGATCACCTTTTTTCATCGAATTGATGTGCTTTATTGCTAGGTTGTTGTGGACACCGTCCCAGGTTGTGGTCTTTTCCTTTTGGAGCAAGTCCATGTTGTATGTGGACGGTTCTTGCTTGCACAGCCAGTAATTCATAATATGAGTAGATTTGCAAATCTAATATTTTTTGCTAGGATAATGTACCCCGGCACTGACTCACACGTTCTCACAGGTCTTTAGCCTATTTCCTCAAACATGCTCTGTGACCGGGGTAGCCCCATGTCGCATACCTGGGTGGACCCAGAAATCATGTTTAAGCATCATATCATTCTAGTCCGTCTGTATGCCTTTGTTAGGGCAAAATCCGTAGCAATTCTCTCAAATATTAAGTCAGGTATAGAAAAAAGGAAAGACTAGATGCATAAAAAATAGAGTAAGAAGTAGGAATGCTTGGAAAAAACTGTGCGAGATCTTAAATTCCCTCGAGTATTTTTTGGTAATTATAAGACTTTGTTGTTCACCAGACAGTCAGGCAAGGATGGGCTAACAATATACTTGCAGAATCTCAAAGACTATTGTGGTAAACGTAATCGATGCCGAAATAATCGCAATTACCAGTAATAGTAGCAATACTTCTGAAAATTTGGTACTTATTTTTGTCATTGGCAAAAAAACTATTTTTAATAAAATCACTTGCGCAGTTTTTTTACTGGTAAATCATTAGTGAAATTTATCTAGTAAAATCTCGTCTTTGTATATCTTAGATGAGAAAGTCACTAAGTATTATTTCAAATCCACTTACTGGTACGCGTATTTTGAAGTTCTCCATAACTTGAGAATCTATCTCACCCACCAAACCAATTTTTTTGCCGTTTACCAAAATCTCGGCAGTTTTGCCTTTTTCAAACATTGGATCTTGTGCAGTTTTAGTTTTGCATTCAATGTTGGAATCGGTCTTTAGTAGAGATTGCAACACGGACTTGATTTCAGTATAGCCAGAGTCCTTGTGTGCAGTAACACATGCAAATGAAATAGATTCTGTGATTGAGGAGTTTCCGGAAAAAACAATTCCCGTTTCAAATAGTTTTTGTGGATATTGCTCGTGAATGTTTTTTGAAAGGTTTTCCAATAGTCCCGGTAGGATAGAGTCACGCAATACGGTGTGCTCTTGGCTTTTTGATTCTGCAACCTCGATTAGCTTTGCAGAGTCACGCTTGGTGTTATTGTATAGTATTTGCTTGCTTGTAAGAGACGAGTTTAATGCCTCAGCAAAGCCTAGGCCTATCATAATCTGTCCAAGCTGGTCAAGCTTGAGCGTTGTCTCACTTTTTTGTCCAACTGAAACAGATGACGGAAGTGTTGGGGAAAGATTTTGAATTCCATATCCAAGTCCCACTTCTTCTACCAGATCCATTGGGCCAAAAATATCAAAGCGATATCTTGGAATTGTGCAAGAGATTTTTTTGTTCCTAACTACTGCATCTAATCTGCATTTTCGCAACATATTACAGATTTGAGCCGAAGACAGATTCAATCCAAGGATTTGATTGACCAGAGTAGATTCAAGTGAGATGATTCTTGTTTTTAGCGACTCGGCAGAGCTTTTCTTGTCGGTTTTCACATCGTACAAAGTAAAGCCCAGTCCCTGCAATGCAGATGCGATCACAGACAGTGTGTCAGATACTGCACTGGGATCATTTCCGGTTACTTCCACAAGTATGTTCGTAGTAGATGTAGTTACTGTGGTCAATGCAGAGTTGATTATTGGTGGAAAGGAGATGGTGTTTTGCTGTGCATCTAGAATCATCGGAACACCAGAAGCACTCCCAAGTATTGCGGAGTATTCCTTGCCAGCATCCATGGTATCGAGGATCTGCGATACAGAAACTTCCTTGTCTGCAGCAAGCGGCACAAACTTGTGAACTCTGGATTTGACTGTGTACAATAAAGGAAGTTTTACGGCGTCAAGGTTGTGTATCCCAATTGATGCCTTTTTGCGCCTTCTTCCAATGCCAAAGTGAAGGTCTTCTTGTAGCGCAATTAGCTGTCGAATGATTTCATCGTCTAGCTTTCCCCCCTTTGCAATCAATCCTAAAACATATGGTCGGATCTTTTTTACTGCAGGATCTGTCCTGATGGAATAGTTTCTGTCAGCTTTTTTGACTACTAGCTTGGCAATTCCTTTTTTGATTCCAAGTAGTCCCTGAAGTCCGGTCGCAATTCCAACATCTGTTGCATAATCCGGCCTGTTTGGGCTGTATTCTACGCGAATGTATTTGTCAGTTTGCTCTTCTATGTCTAGGCCCAAAAACGGCAGCGAATCAATTATCCTGTTTTTGCTTGTCTTGCCTACGAGTTTTTGCAGCCTTGATAGATATAGTGTGACTACTGGCATTTTGGAGTGCTCCTCAGCCAGTTTAGGTTGTTGTTGTAAAATTCTCGAACATCATCCAGTCCATACTTTAGCATTGCAATTCTCTCAATTCCTCCACCCCACGCCAAAACCGGGCGAGTAATTCCAAATGGTCTAGTCACCTCAGGTCGGAATATTCCCATGCCAAACAGCTCAATCCACTTGTCTAGCTTTTCATTGTATACCATTGTCTGCAATGACGGTTCGGTGTACGGGAAAAATGTGGGCCAAAACTTTATTTTGTTGAGGCCTAGCTTTTTGTAAAATTGTGTTTGGATTCCCATCAGGTCTCGTAGCGAGACATTTTTTCCAACCACGATTCCTTCTACTTGATTAAATTCCACCAGATGCTTGTAGCTGACCTTTTCGTTTCTGAATACACGACCCAATGAAAACACTCGGGCTTCGGTAGGCTTGTTCTCTGCAAGATATTTTATGGTGACGCATGTGGTATGGGTTCGCAAAACCATTTTTCGTGCAGCATCCAGATTCCATGGATATTTCCATCCCTTTTTGTGGTAGGTAGAGACCGAGTTTATCTGGGCTTGGGTTGCAAAGTTTTGTGCACGCTTGTCTTTGATGTAAAATGTATCTTGCATTTCCCTAGCAGGATGGTCCTGCGGTGTGAATAATGCATCAAAGTTCCAAAATCCAGGCTGTGCCAGATTGCCTGCAATTTCTGTAAAGCCAAGACTGACAAAGATTTCGCGAATTTCACCAATTGTATCTTTGAGTGGGTGAGTTTTTGCTGCATGAATCATAGGAACGTCCGCTTCAACGTCGATTGCGCCAGAGTCAGCTGCATCAACGTCAATTGACTTTGCCTCCTCCGATAACGAAATTGTCTTGGTTTTGACAGACTCTATTACTATATAGTCAGGTCTTTTTTTGAGTGATTCCAGCGCGGCTGAATCTTTGATCTGGTCTTGTGTGATTTTGCCTTCACCTATTACCGAAAGGATTTTCTCTTCGCTTGTCTGGTTCGGATTTGTCTTTAGCGAAACAATACTTCCAGAATCGTTTTTAGTTATTGTGATCCAGTCGTTTTTTTTGGCATTTGCAATTGCCACATTCATCTCATCTAGCAATTTTTTTCGCAGATCATCAAACGGTACAGGTGCACCAGAAATGAGATTTACCAGTTTTCTTTCTGGCAAACCTTCCTTGTTTGCCCCAAGTCCATTTTTGCCCAAAGCAAAAAACAATTGTTCTGATTCTTGCACCACTGCCAAATTCTTGAGCCGAAGCCATTCTATTCCGCGCCTTGTCTGGTCTGCAGAAAGTTTGGTTTTTTCCATGATTTGCGATTCTGTGAGATTTTTTTCAGCTTGTAATAATTTGATTATTGTTTTCTCAATGGGATGGAGAACTTGAGACAACAGCAAAACGACCCGAAAAGACTTTTTAAACCTTAACCTAACTTGACCATGGATGCCTTCTGATGATTTCATTGTTACTCCCTGGCACGTAGAAGGAGAAATCGACTATGATAAGCTCATCAAACAGTTTGGTACAGAAAAGATCACGCAGGAAATTCTAAAAAAAATCGAATCCGTGACCGGCGAGCTTCACTTTATGCTCAGACGGGGCGTTTTCTTCTCGCACCGAGACCTATCACGAATTCTCTCAGATTATCAAAAGGGAGAAAAGTTCTTTTTGTATACGGGACGAGGTCCTTCCGGCCACACCCATATCGGGCATCTCGTCCCATGGGTTTTCACAAAGTGGTTGCAGGAAAAATTTGACACGAACCTATACTTTCAGCTAACAGATGATGAAAAATTCTTTGCAAAGCAAGACCTAACACTTGAGCAGACAAGCAAGTTTGCCTATGAAAACGCGTTGGATTTTATCGCACTTGGATTCAAGCCAGAAAAAACAAAGATAATCATCAACACAAGAAACATCAAAACTCTATATCCGATTGCATCTCAAGTTGCAAAAAAGATCAACTTTTCCAACACCAAGGCAGTCTTTGGCTTTACAAACGAGACAAATGTGGGCATGATATTTTACACATCACTACAGTCAGCCCCGTGCTTTATTGAGGACAGGCCTGTTTTGATTCCACTTGGAGTGGACCAAGACCCGCACTTTAGAATTACACGCGATGTTGCACCACGAATAGGCAAAGAAAAACCTGCACTAATCCACAATATTATGATCCCAGCCCTCTCGGGGCCTGGCGGAAAAATGTCCGCATCCGAAGAATCCGGCACAATATACACGACTGATACCCCAGAGCAAATCAAGAAAAAGATAAACAAGTATGCATTTTCCGGTGGCCAGTCAACAGTAGAAGAGCACCGCAAAATTGGTGGAAATCCAGATATTGATGTATCATATCAATATCTGAGAATCTTTTTTGAGCCAGACGATAAAAAACTAAAGACAATCTATGATGACTACAAGTCAGGCAAAATGCTCACAGGTGAGCTAAAAGCAATCCTAATTGAAAAAGTGACCGACTTTCTAGTTTCACATCAACAAAGAAGAGAAAAAGCCAAAGAGCAGATCGACAAATTCCTTCTAGAAGACAAATGAAGACTTGGATAATCTGTCAGGACAAACACGAAGCAGCAAAGCTTGCTAGTCTTATTTTCATCAAGGATGGGAAAGAGACATTCATCTCATCAATTCTAAATGTTTACGACAATGAAGTGATAATTGCACTAAAGGACAAGTCCGCACATTCGATTGTCCTAAAGGACACAGTCCAGGTAGACATTTTTGTGGATTTTATCCAGTCTGTTTTGGATAACGTAAATCAGATAACAGACACCAAGACCACCACAGAAACAGTAGAGATCACAAAGGGCTAGACTAGTGACTTGTCCATTTCATTGGATAGTGTCTCTTCTACTTTGAGAAAGTAAAATTTTGTGGATGTAGGCATTTTGTGCAGGTTGTTGTCCACTGCCATCATAAAATATCGAACAGCTCTTTTTGATATATCTAAGTTAAACTTCATTGGTAAGATAGGATCCTGCTTTACGTTGATTTTATCCACGAGCCAGGACGGCGCCATTTCCTTTGCTTCTTTGATTACCACGCCATACCAAAACGTCAGGCTTTCTGGATGAAGTCCTTCCTGCAGTCCCGTAACATCGTTTTTGAGCTTTTTTGACATGTGGTTAATCAGAGTCAAGCATGGAATTCTTGAAAATTTCCGTTTTATCCAGATGACTCAAAAAGTAAACAACACTTGGTCAACTTTGAATTAGGTTTCCCTGAGCGTCAATCTCGGAGTTGCGAATCCTAGTGGTGGAAATTCGCTTGCCATCTTGGGCCAATACCATTGGCACCATTATGATTCGGACGGGTGGGAGTTCTCTTTGCGCTCGAAGCCTGTTTAGTACATCCCCCTGGTGTGCTGTTTCTTCGCTTACTACCAGTGCCTGGATGTTTCCCTCAATTACTGCAGGGCCAAAATCGTTGTCAAGCTTACTAATGGTGTATGATTTACCTAAGAATTTTCTTTCTATTGTCTGCTTTAGTGTTTCCAGCCTTTGCAAATATTCATGATTTAGCTTTTTGCCTTTTTTTTTGGCAAGCTCGTCACTTGTCAGGCCAATTATGACATTGTCTGAAACGGAGAACGCCCCCTGCAACAACGCAAGATGACCCTTATGTATGACATCAAAAGTGCCACCCATTGCAACTAGGGAAAACTTTGCCATACTACCAAATATACAAAGATGAATTTATGGTGTTACCAGTATTACTGATATTGTCTTGCTTGGGGCTGCTAGTGCCACTGCATCAAGATCCCAGACATATGTCTCTATGAAAAACCCTCCCTCACCTTGTGGAGTCCAGCTGACTGTAGATATTTGCAGATCTGTTGAGTCAAACTTGCCTTCGGTAAATCCCAAGAATTCTACCTGTGACTTTTCTCCAAACTGTCTCACTTGGACATAATACACATAGTCTTGCTCTGGATTCTCAGATGCCGTAAATATTGAGAGATTGCTTGAGACATCTACGGTTTGGCCAATCTTGATTTTGGAGATTCGCTCTCCATCAGAATCCAACACATTAACATCATTTATTGTAATTAGTCTAGTTGGCGACTCTAGTGATATTTCTTCCACGTTTGTCATTTTTGATTGTGAGTCATCAGATTCTGCAATAATCTTAAATGATGATGCTCTGTTGTCCATTACAGTATCAAACGATACTTCTTCTGTTTTCTTTGATGTAATATCATCCAATAGTATGGTTTGGATTCCAACAATTCTTGGCGGACTGAACGCATCAAATCCGATCAGGTGTACCCTGATGTTTTCTGCAGTATATGCGCCGGTGTTTGTAATTTGCGCATCAAATGTAATTGTCTCACCAATGATTAATGCGCCTGGCTCTACTTCTAGTAGTCGCTCCTTTTGGGTAGCAGAGTTGAATCCTAGAATATTTATTGTTACTTTGGTAATTTCTGGATCTGGCGTTTCAGATTTAATGATAAATGGAGATTTACCCTTTGCTGGGATCACCTCTAAAAGAGAAGTTCCAGTTACTGTCTCTAGCGGGGTTTCTCCAGCAGGGCCTGCTGCCTCACCAGAGAAAAAGCCAACCCAGACCTTGACATTATTCACTGGAAAGCCCTTTGTATTTTCCACTTCGCCTATTACAACTGTGTATCCTTCATCGTCTTTGTAGATGAAGGGGTCTGAGTTTGTAAGCTTGACCCCAAGTGCGGATTGTGTGTCAGTAACTTGGGCAAATGCGGTTGTTACTGGCAAGAGTAGGAACAATAGCGCGAATATGAATATTTTCACTTCATTTTTCCTACACAAGCGCCATTAATCACATGAGGAATTACACATTGTAAACAATGTGGACTAGAAGGTTTTACAAAAATTAAGAATAAAAGATAAGAAATGAGATTATTTTTTATTTCTCATGCCGGTGATAACGAACCAGTAAACTAAGCCTGGAGCTAAACCGACTATCAGTGGTATCCATACAGCGATTGCTTCGGATGAATATGCTGCTGCCATTTCAATATTCCACCCTAAATATCATATTTAAATCCATCTCTCAAGCCCAGATTTGCAAAAAAGATCGATGTATGGACTGAAGGGGATTTGAACCCCTGACCTCTCGCGTGCAAGGCGAGCATTCTACCCCTGAACTATCAGCCCTTAGAGAGTTGCTTTGTCGTGCAGATTTTAATTGTTGTCCTTGATATAGGCAAGAATTTTTATTTGCAAAACAAATTGCGCACAACATGGTCTTAATGGAATCCCAAGTAGTACTCAGAAAGGACGATTCTGCTCCAGACTTTGATCTTTTGGGAGTAGACGACAAAAATCACTCACTTGCTAGCTTCAAAGACTATGATGCACTTCTTGTAATTTTCATGTGTAACCATTGTCCATATGTCAAGGCAAAGGTTGATGCAATAAACGAAGTCCAAAACAAGTTCAAAGGAAAGCTGGCAGTAGTTGGAATCAACAGTAATGACGCAGTTGCATATCCAGACGACAGTTTTGATAGCATGAAGGAATTTGCAAAGCAGAAAGGAATTTCATTTTGGTATTTGGTAGATGAAACACAGCAGATAGCAAAAAAATACGGGGCAGTTTGCACACCAGATCCGTTTTTGTTCAACAAGGAACGTAAGCTAGTGTTTCATGGAAAAATAGACAACGCGATGAAGCCTGAGGATAAGGCTACTGAAAAAACAATGGTTACAACCGTAGAGAAATTACTTGCAGGTCAACCAATTCCAAAAGATTTTGATCCATCGATTGGTTGCTCCATAAAATGGAAGAACTGACCACACACTTTTAAGTCCGTTTTATTTGATTTTTTTAGGGCCGGTAGCTCAGCTTGGCTGGAGCGTTCGACTGATAAAATAATCTTTCAGACATCGAAAGGTCGAGAGTTCGAATCTCTCTCGGCCCACCATTTTACAAACCAGAAATGGAATCTATCCATTGTATGACTGCATCTAGTTTTTCGCTTGCAAATTCAGCCTTTGTGCTTTGTTTTTGTGTTCTGGAATGAACCACGATGTGAAGATTTTTGCCAAATTTTGACTTGATAGAACTTGCAGATTCTGAGAAAAATTTGGCTCCTTCTTCAGTTGCGGAAAATATTGTGATTACCATTTCTCCTTGTTTTTGCTTCCAGATTTTTGTGATGAATTTCTGCAAGTCAAGATCAAATAGGACCCCAATAGAGTCAGACACATCACCAACTTGCCAGATTTGCCATCCCTTTGATGCAAGTGCAGCAGATGCTGCCTGTGAGTAAAGAACGCTGGATGAGTCTGCTGAGAGCAAGACTATGTTTCTTTTTGTATCTGGCTCATCATGTGAATTTAGAATTTGTATGGAACTTGTAATTATTCCGCGAAGCATTTTTGCCTCGGATGTGCCAATTTTTGCTTTCAAATACAAGTCGTCTATTGATACAATTGCAGGTAAGATCACTTCGTTTATCAGAGTTGTAGTATCTGCTCCGGAATGAAATGAATTTCGAATTAATTGATATGTCTGGTGTTGGTCATTTACAATCAGATATTCTAGGAATTTTTCTTTGACCCTATAGTAGTCTGCCGGAAACTGGAGCGTTTCGGTTCCAAAGTCCACAAACCACAGATTTGCGTTGCCAATGTTTTTTTGGCGAATTAATCCTTCTGCTGCAAAAACATTGAGATATTTTGCCATTGTGGCCCTATTGACATTGAGTTTTTCTGCAATCTCTACTCCAGACAAGCCAGTCTTGGAATCGGATAAAACCTCAATTACCTTTTCTTGTATTTTTTGTAGTGAATACCCTTTTGCCAAAGTCGCTTTTATTATCAAGCCTAATTATTTATGCTATCAATGTGAGTTTCACGCTTACAAAAAACGTTAAATAATAGAGTACCTTAAAGTACGGTAATAGGTAAGTAAAATGCCAAAAGCAGGTTTCAAATCCATTACTGTCTCCGAAGAAGTATACGATAAGTTCTTTGACGTATTTGAAAAGAACAAGTCCGAACTAGTAATGAAGGGCATTAACAGCTTTTCAGGTTATGTAACTTACATGCTAGAGGAGACAATGCAAAAGGACAAGACCTTTGCAAGATATGCTCCAAAGATTGAAAAAGTTGCAGTGGACGACGACCGGGTTGTGCTAAAAGACAATATCAAGAACAGAATTGCCGAAGTCGCAATCCAAAAGGGCGAGCTGTTCTGTCAGCTTTGCGAGCAAAAAGACTGTGTCCATGTTGGCTATGTGTTTTCACTACCAGATATCTACGAAGTTTTGAATTCTCGTGGAATCAAACACCCTAAATAAAAAAAGGTGCAGGAGGTGGGATTTGAACCCACGAACCCCTAAGAGACGGGATCACCCATTATTAGATCTTAAGTCCCGCGCATCCAAAAGCAATTTTTGTTGCTTACTTTGGCCAGGCTCGGCTACTCCTGCAAAATAGCTAAATCTGGCTGAAATTTAACAGTTGGTGTTTTTGCAGATTATCTCAAGTAAGTATAATTAGGATTTGATTGAGCAAAAAATTATCGCTTCGATAGCTCAGCCTGGTAGAGCGTTACCTTGGTAAGGTAAAGGTCGCGGGTTCGGATCCCGTTCGAAGCTCATTCTAATAATTTTTGATGAGTAGTTCCTTTTGGCCTGTCCTTTTTGCAGAATCCGAGTTTATGGCTCTATTGGCAGCAACCTCGATTACCTTCCAGTTCTTTGAGAATAGGTCTTTTACTTCCTTAGAATTAGAATTGGAGTGCAAAACCTTGCAGCCCCTATCTATGAGCTTTTCAGACACTTCAACTAGATTTTCCAAGTCAGAATAGGTAAAATCCTTATTCGTATAGCTGGTAAAGTTTGCAGTATTGCTTACTGGTTGGTATGGTGGATCAAAGTACA
This sequence comes from Nitrososphaerota archaeon, assembly GCA_016872055.1. Taxonomy (NCBI): domain Archaea; kingdom Thermoproteati; phylum Nitrososphaerota; species Nitrososphaerota archaeon. The sequence continues at coordinate 57,773 of VHBH01000004.1, read as the reverse complement.
CAAAATCGCCTTTCTTGGCATCCGATAGGATTGCGGTAAAGTCGCGACAGTTGATTTGAATTTTTTTTGATTGTAAAATATGGCTTACAGTAACTAGGTTTTCCTCATTTACAATGTTTGGATTGGAATATCTGCCAAGCGGTACATTGAACTTTCCCTTGCTGTTTACTCGATACAGTCCATTAAAGCAGGTCCTATTGAGGAATAGTAATCGCGAGACCTTGTCAATCTGGCCTGTCGGCTCGCTCTCCCTTATGCAATAATAATAAGAGTCTGGATTTTTGTGATAGTTTTTTGCATGGTTTTCCAGTGATGAAATCAGCTCGTTCACTTTGTCTCGAATTGTAACATAAGCCAAGACCAAGTCAGAATTCAAATCAGAGACTTTGCATTTCATGGTAGGATTTTTGCTCAATAAATGGAATAGTACAGCCCCACCTCCCAAAAACGGCTCAAAATATGTGCAAAATTCAGACGGGATATGCCTGTCAATTGCAGAGATTAGTTGCCTTTTTCCTCCCGCCCACTTGACAAATGGCTTGGGTTCTGCTGAGAGTATCTGGTGCTGGCTCAATAATACAAGATTCTACCAAATCATATCCCGATACAAGACAACAAAAGATCACAAGATGTACAATATTTGTTAATCAAGCCTCTTGGCAAGACAAAATAAAAAACAAGAGAAAAGAGAGTTGTAGGATTTTAGTCCCACTTGGACCAAGCTGCCATCCATCTATACGTCCACGTGTTCAGTTTACATCCTAGAGCGGCAAAAGTTACTGATAATACAGCACCTGCGCCTGCACCGAGTGCAACTGGACTGTTATAGAACTTGCCCACTTGGGGTTCTATTGGAGTCATGTATGGAGGCAATGTTGGTCTTGGGTATTTGAAAGCAGTCTCCAATGGATCAGCCACGGTAATGAGATTTACCATGTTGAACAATGGAAGTGACATTCCACACATCACACCACCGAATAGTATCAGTGAGTGCTTGTTCTTCTTTGTAGCCCAGTATGCTAGGTCAATCAGCATTGCTGATGGTAACCAAACTGGTGTAACAATGAAGTCATATGGGTAACCGAGTGCAAACCATGCGCCTTTTGCGATCCATGTATAGACGGTCATAATCAGCGCGTAGTATGTTGCGGTTCCTGGAACTCCGGTAAATGTCAGATAGTAAGTTGCACCTACCACCAACATCAATGTCTGTGATATTGAGAACACGACAAACGAAGTCCATGCCCAGTCAGTGTAGAAGATGTAGTCTCCTGCGTTAATTGTAAGCAGGGTTGAGTTGACTGCTACGACTACTATGAATAAGTAGTGCGTACATCGTCTAAGCCAGACCATTAACCGGTTAGGGCAGTGGTGAGTATATAAAATTTTAGACAATTATCGGCATAGTAAACGGCGCGATCAGGAATGCCTAGAGAGAATTTAAAAATGAAAATAGGAAAAAGTTGAGGAACTTGTCTATGTTCCGATGAACATGGCGATGAAAACTGTTCCAACAGCGGTTGCGCCTAATGTTGCACCTACAATTGCATTGCTCTTCTTCTTGGTACCTTCTTCCATTACTTTAACACAGAAGAGATAGCCAATTGCTTCGATGATTGTCAGGACTATGAATGCATAGTGACCGCTTGGTGTTGGATAAGCCCATGGATAATAGAAATATCCAACTGCTGTTCCGGCAAAGGTCGCTAGCCAAGCTGCAATATACGAAAGGGTGATTATGCCAGTCATGTTTTCTACACGTCTGCCAATCATCTTCTCTACATCGGCACTTGATGCTCCGCCGGAGCCGCCGCCTGAACCAAATCCTTTTGGTAGAGTCATTTGAAATTGTAATCGATAGTTGGCTTTTAAGTCTTTCTTAAAATGTCGGGCTGAGTCGATCTTGAAAAATAAAGAGAAAAAGAGAGTTTTATGGGATTGCTCTACTGTACAGTTTGCCTTCTAAGGCCATCTTGTACATTTCTGCAACATATGGGTTCTCACCTGGTGTTTCTGCACCTAGTTCGACAAGTCTAGCATAGACTCTTACGACGTATGCTAGAGCACCCATGAATGCTACTACTACACCCATGTTGAACATCCAGTGGTTTGGAACTGCGAAGATTTCCTCTACGAACCAGAAGTGCCACATTTCATTGACCCCGATTGTGAACATGGTTGCCAGGTAACCTAGAATGGTCATCTTTAAGCCTGTGTTCATGGAGTTGTTTGGACCTCTGAGTACTGGTACCTTTCTATCATAGATTGCAACTGAACCCCAACCTAGTGGTAGTGCCACAAAGTGTGAGTAGAGCCACCAGTGTGCTGGTGTGAATGCAGAGTCTCTGATAGAGGTTTGATGTAAGGAACCATCTACGAAGTTGTCTACTTCCACGGATGCTGCTGTGGATCCCATTGCAATAACGATGAGCCAGATTTTCTTTAGTCTCTGAATCTCAACTTCTTTTGGGATTAGTGCCGGCATCTGTGCCATGACACAGAATGGTAATTTTCAATATATAAAACATGAGTTTATTTTTAGCCAGTTTTATTGAAATTTTTATAAAAATTACTGATAATATGTATTAGAATTATATGATAAATACTTGAAATAAGAATTTTTATAGGTACAAAAATCCATATTTCCAATGTTCAACATTGATGTTTAACAATTAGATCAATACCATGGATTGATCGTATTAACTTTCACTACTGATTAAAACGGTAAAACATATATCATTCTATGTGGGTCGATGATTAATTAACGGGATAACTATGGTCGACAAGAAAACAATCGTACTAGCACTTAGTGTAATTTTGGCACTCGGTACACTTGGTCCAAATTTGGTTCAAATGGTACAGACTGCAGAGGCACACGGTGTTCAAGCACAACTACAGAGTCGTTTCGTAAAGATTGAAGATGAAACCTTCAACAGACAATCACTGCAAACCGGTGAAGAACTAGTCTTAGCTGGCAAGTTCGTAAGTCTTGTTGAAAGAGATCTCAGAGGTTGGAACTCTATATTCTCAGAGTCCACCAATGCAGGTAACAGATGGGAGATTCTTGCAAGAACCCCACCAGGAAACGTCTTTCAAATCCCAGGTAACGCCGTACTCGATTATGAAATCAGAGCAAAGGCATTAGAGCCAGGCGTATACCACGTACACACTCAACTCAACGTTGCTCAAGTTGGACCAGGATTAGGCCCAGGACAAACAGTAGTAGTAACCGGCGAGCCGATACTAAAAGCAATTCCATACACCAACATCATGTATCAATCAATCATCATTGGCGTTGGCTATGTGATAACATTCGCAACTCGCCCCTGGCAAGTAATCTAAACCAACAAACCCTCTCTTTTCATTTTATTATATTGACTCAGAGAAACGACTTTATCCTATAGGAATCAAGTCTGGACTATGAATTGGCCTGGCTTGGGCAATCCTGCCAAAAGAAAGGGCACCATACGCTACCTGATAATTACGGGAGTAATTGCCATATCTGTTGGAACCGCCAGCATATTCATCCAGCAGTGGATGAACATGGACAATCCACTGAGGGTATGCATCAATGACATTGAATCCAAATACAAGATCTCTACAACCTTGGAACTATACGTGGACAAGCAGAAAATAGAGATTCCAGCAAACATTGGAAACAATGAGAATTGTAGGCATTCATTGTATACTTTGACAAACGATGGTACGATCCATGCAGAGTGGAAGCAGGAATACCCGTTTGAGGTAGGGCATTTCCTATGGACTTGGACTACATACCACGAAAATGGCTTTCCGATGAGAGATATGGACGAATCAAAGTCCAAAGTATATGTAGACGGTAGTGAGTCGCCCTATTACATTAGAGAGCCCCTAGTCAGCGGTGCTCACTATAAAATCGAGTTCTATACAAAAGGCTACGACGAGGCAAGTGAGCGAGACTTTGCTCCACCGCAATAAATGTCTAGGTCAGATATAGACCCTAAGTTAAAAGAAATTTAAAAATAATGAAAAAAGAGGTTTTACCAGTACTTTCCGTTGTCTGGTATCAAACCGATACCTTCTCTTTCAAAGTGTCTGTCTAGTTCGTCAACCCATCTTTCACGGTTGTCTTTGTATGACCAGCCATGGACTCTTAGCCAATATGCAATAATTCCCAAGAGGAATACGGTAAACATTATTGTGCCGAAGATGTATACCATGACATCATAGAACAATGGGTCATAACCTGGTCCCAATTGTCCAAATACGGTAGACAGAATACTGAACACTGTACCGAATAATGGAGTCATTAAACTAATGACCGCCTCATGTGCGATATATACATTTCTCTGATACTCATGGATGGATGCTGATCGCTTGTCGCTAGGAATGATTCAATAAAATGGAAAAATAGAAGTGGGTTTACCCTCTTCCTTGAGCTGCATATCTTCCGGTTCTTGATTTGAAGAAAAATGCCGCGGCAATTCCTCCAAATACGGCTGCTGCAATTGCAGAGGCTCCCAAGACACCGTCAGCTGCTAGGTATGGAGTGCCAGAACCTGTAGCTGGGTTTTCGGCTGCAGATGTAACACGTTCTTTTTGAAGTTTTAGGGCTTCTTCGAGAGTGTTACTGCCTGTCGCGCCAGATTCAGAATCAACATTACCCATGTATTGGGCAAATGCTGGTGCTGTCATTCCCATCGAGATTACGGCTACAGCAATAATTGCTGTTCCGAATAGTGCTTTACTCATATTGTTTACCTGTGTGTTGGGGGCTATGGTTTCTATTTAACTTTTTTCTAATCATCATTTCTGAGAATTGTTTTGTGGTAACGTTTATGTTAGTTCTAGGATCAAAGCCGACATGGGACGTGTACACACCCACAGACATGGTCAATCACACTCTACAAGACCAATAAACCAACGTTCACCATCTTGGGTTACAACTAGCGCAAAAGAAGTGGAGGAACTAGTTGTAAAGTATGGCAAAGACGGCGTTCCTATGGCTCAAATTGGAATAAAGCTTCGAGACCAGCATGCAATACCGCTTGCAAAGACAATTACAAAAAAATCAGTCAAAAAGATTCTCGAAGAAAACAATGTCAAGCAAGACATTCCAGAAGACCTCAACAATATAGTCAAAAAGGCAATCAACCTGCAAAGACACCTCAAAAACAACAACTCGGACAAAAGAAACGTCAGATCACTTGAGCTGGTAGAGGCAAAGGTTCATCGAATTGCCACATACTACAAAAAGATCGGCGCAATCCCACAAAACTGGAAATATAAGTCAGTCGTAGCCCAACTTGAATAATGGGTAACCTCGATCAGCATTTATCAAATTTTAGCGACATAATTTTCGACCTCATCAAAAGCAACAAGGACATTTGTGTTGTAACCCATATCGATTGTGATGGTCTAACATCTGGGGCCATTATGACAAAAGCGCTGATTCGAGCAGGCGCCAAGGTAACTGTACGTACCACAAAAGAGATGAGTCAAGCAGTCATCAAAAACATGCAGTCAGACTCTCGCGATTTTCACATTGTAACCGACTTGGGTGGAGGATTTGCAAATCAGATGGACGAAGCACTAGGCCAGAATTGGTTTATCCTAGACCATCATGAAATTCCGCAAGAAGAATACGACAATAATTGTGTGATAAACGCTTGGAAGTATGGAGTCAATGGCGGAACCGAGATCTGTGCTGGAGGCATGGCATTTTTGGCTGCAAAAGCACTAGACAAGAGAAACTCTGACCTTGCACCAATTGCAGTAGTTTCCGCCCTAGGCGACAGGCAAGACCAAGGAGAGAAAAAGTCGTTTTTGGGCAAAAATCTCGAAGTAGTAGAAGAGGCGAAAAACATTGGTGGACTCCAAGTCGACATGGACTTGCTTTTGGTTGGTAGAGAGACGAGGCCACTAGTTGATGCTCTGGCGTTTACCTCGCAGCCGTTCATTGAAGGATTGACCTGGAATAGGGATGCAAGTCTTGCTCTTTTCAAGTCATCAGGGATTGAGCTCAAGGACGGTGGAAGATGGCGAACCCCATCAGATCTTGCAGAGGACGAAAAACGCACTATAATTGAATCCATTACAAAGTTCGCCAGCTCGCAAAACGCCAGCCATATCATGGAGGAGTTAATTGGTCACACATACACATTCCCAGCAGAAGAGCGACGAAGTTTTTTGCGCGATGCCAGAGAATTCTCTACAATGTTGAACTCTTGTGGAAGAATTGGTAGGTCCGGGGTTGGAATTGCAATATGTATGGGAGATAGAAACAAGATGCTCCAAGAAGGAGAAAACATCCTGTTGGAATACAGAAAACTCATCCGGGATTACATGAATATTTTAACAAATGAGCGGTGGCGGATCAGCGATTCTGCAAAATGCGTGATGGTAAACGGTGAGGGAGTGATTCCAGAGACCATGACAGGGACAATATCATCACTGCTTGCCGGCTCGCCAAAAAACGCAGGCAAGATCATCATACTTCGAACAAATGGCGAGGAAAACACGATCAAGTTTTCATCACGAAAATCAATTGGCTGTAAAACCGAGGTTAACCTTTCTGCCCTGATGAAATTAGGTGCAGAGAAATTCAATGGAATTGGAGGAGGGCATGACGCGGCAGCAGGAGCAAAAATCAAAAAAGACAAGCTTGATGGGTTTTTGGACTATCTAGAAGACAGCGTAAATGGAAACCATAGCAAAAATAACAATCGATAACATAACCAAGAAAAAAGCCGAAGCAATCAGGGCTGCCTTGGAACCAGACAATGTCGATTTTCCAAATGGACTGTCATTTGAGATAGAAAATCTTGATAACGCACTTGTTTTTAATTTTCATAGTACAGGGAATATGAAAACACTTACTGCTACAATTGACGAGGTTTTGGCCCATGTATCCATGGCACTAAAGGTGATGGAATGATGTTAGATCCAAAACTCATCAAAGAAAAGCCTGAAATCATTCGCAAGATGCTCTCAGACAGACATGTCCAGTTTGACTTGGACTTGTTAATCTCGCTTGATGGTAAACGACGGGAGCTAATCATAAAAACAGATGAGTTGCGCAAGCAGAAGAACAAGGTTGCAATGGAAATTGCGTCGAAGAAAAAATCTGGCCAAGATGCAGATACATCAATTGCAGAAATGCAAAAAGTATCACAAGAAATCCAGACATTAGAAGCAGACCAAATCAAAACAGAGTCAGAACACAATAGACTGAACATGAAAATGCCAAACTTGGTCCACGAGTCAGTTCCCATTGGTGTTGATGATTCTGCAAATGTTGTAGTGCGTAGCTGGGGCGCTATTCCAAAGTTTGATTATAAAATCAAAGACCACATCGATATTTCGCAAAATCTAGGACTAGTTGACCTTGAGCGTGCTGCGAAAACAGCAGGCGCGAGATTTTACTATCTGAAAAATAATATGGTGAGATTAAACCAGTCACTGATTCATTTTGCGTTAGATTTTTTGGCAGAAAAACAGTATGGATTAGTCCAGCCGCCATACATGATCAATCGCAGCTCCATGGAAGGCGCCATAATTGCAGACGATTTTGAAAATGTCATATACAAGGTTCAGGACGAAGACATGTTTTTGATAGGTACGTCAGAGCATTCCATTGCGGCAATGCATGCAGACGAAATCCTAGACGGAAAGGACTTGCCTATCAGATATGGTGGAGTCAGCCCGTGTTTTAGAAAAGAGGCAGGTGCCCATGGACGGGACCAGAAGGGAATCTTCCGCGTACACCAGTTTGAGAAAGTAGAGCAGTACGTCTTTGCAAGACCTGAAGACTCGTGGAGTGAACATGAGAAAATGCTTCTAATAGCAGAAGAATTTTATCAAAAGCTTGAGATCCCATATAGGATAATGTTGCTATCAAGCGGAGATTTGGGTAAGGTTTCAGCTAAGACATATGACATTGAGGCGTGGATGGCGGGCCAGAACTCGTATCGCGAGATAGTCTCTTGTTCTAACTGCCTTGATTTTCAGACAAGGAGGCTAAAGATCAGGTTCCGCGACAAGTCCAACGAGCAAACCCAGTATCTGCATTCGCTAAACAGCACACTTGTTGCCACCACAAGAACGCTTGTTGCAATAATGGAAAACTTTCAGACGCAAGACGGCCACATTAGTGTACCAAAACCTCTGCAAAAGTATCTCGGCGCAGACATAATCTAGTACAATTATATTTTGGCTTCAGGGTCGCTTAATAATTGGCTCGTAGAAAGGGTGGAAAAGTAAAGGACAAGTGGCGTGAGAAAAAATGGGTCACAGTAATAGCCCCAGAGTCATTTAACAATGCACCACTTGCGTACATACCAATCACTGATGATCAAAAAGCAATCGGTCGTGTCATAGAGGTAACGTTATTTGATATTCTAAAAGGCGATCCATCTCAGTACCAATACAAGATTTACTTCCAGATTACCAAGGTCGAAGGAGACAAGGCATATACCATTTTCAAGAGATATGAATACGCAAAAGAATTCCTTAGAAGCCTCATCCGACGCGGCTCTAGCAAGGTCAACTTTGTCATGAATGTAAAAACAAAAGACAACTACCTATTCAGACTTAAAGTGATTGCTCTAACACACAAAAAACTCAATACATCACGCAAGCACGCATTGCGATTAATTGCGAGGGACGTGATGAATAAAACAATTCCAGAAATGACAATTGATCAGTTTGTGCAGGCTACATGTTATGGAAAGATAAACTCTGACATCATGGCAGCGGCAAAAAAAGTGATCAGAATGAGACACGTAGGTCTTGAAAAGGTAAAACTAATTAGAACCGCCGAAGCACAAGTCACACTACTAGAAGCATAGTTTGACGGAAAAAAAACTCGAAGTAGAGATTCAAGTCATCATACATGCAACTGAAGACTCGAAAAAAGTCTTTGATTCATTCAAACAGATCTTCGGTGTGGATGAAGGCGATTTTACTATGCAGAAACTCCAAGGGCATTATGACAATCCAATAGCTTTGGTAAATGGAAAAATAAAAAAGAAGAAAGCTGCACTCTTTGTCAAGAACCTAATTTCAAACATTACAAAAAAAGACATTAATGAGATTGTGGAAGACTTGGAGAACCGTTGCGACGGTTCTGGGCTATACATGAGAATATCAAAGCAGTCATTAGTTGAAGGTAAAATCCAGCCTGCCGCAGATGACCCAATCAAGATCAAAATCTATACGCCAGTATATTCTCAAAGAGACATTCTCAAGACTTATTCTGAAATCCTCACAAGCACAATTTAATATCATTTAGAGTAGTATAGGGTTGGGAATGAAGAGCTAACAAGCCGCTCCAGTCTGAGCAATACGCAAGCTGTGAAGACGCCGCGACGATCTGACCCAAAAAATAATTCAAGATTGTTTTAAATAATCTTCTTTCAGCTGTCACATATTGAAAACGGACTATGACTTGATCGTAGCTGGCGGAGGACTAGCTGGCATGATTGCAGCACACTCTGCTTCTCATTATTCTAATCAAAAGTTATCAATTCTTGTAATAGACAGAAATGCCCCAATAATGACTGGGAGCAAGTCCATCAATGGTTGGGTTTGTGGTGACGCGGTATCAAAGGAAGCTGTTGACTATATGGGAAGCCGCATTAAGATTTCTTGGGGCGCACCAGAAATCGAACATACTGTTAAAGGAGTAATGGCGCTGTCGCCAGACAGAGAAACATCCATTCCATTTGACGGTGATGGATTTTTGTTAAACAGACAACAACTTCCACAAACACAATACAAAGAATCACAAAAACGTGGAATCAGCGTGGATTTTGAAATAAATCTGACAGGCCTGCTCTATGATGGGAGTCAAATCATAGGAGTAGAAGGCCTCAACAAAAAAACAAACCAGCCATACAAAAAGACAGCCAAGGTTGTAATTGATGCTACCGGCGTTACTTCGATGCTTCGAAACCAAATAAAAAATACCACGAGAATGGAGCGCAAAATAGATAGAACAGATCTTGAATCCACCGGACGCCACATCATGTATTTTGATCAGGGTGAAGACGATCTATCTGAGTTTGATCCTGATTATTGCCTAATTCACCTAGACCAAGACATTGCTCCTGGCGGATATGGGTGGGTCTTTCCAAAAGGAAAGAACAAGGTAAACATCGGTCTTGGAGTAGAAAAAACACTTCTAGACAAAAGAAACAAGCGACTTGGAAAGCACGATGATGTATCCGGCCTCATAAACCAGTATGTTGCAAGAAACAGGGCAATCAAAAATCCAAGACTCTCAACTGATCCATCAGACTTGCATAATGCAACAGGAAACTTTCAGGTGTCAGTTAGAAGACAGAATGATTGCATGGTTGCAAATGGATTCATGCTTGTTGGAGATTCTGCATGGATGCCAAAGCCACTTGATGCAGGAGGAATCGGCCCTGCATTGATTGCGGGAACCATAATTGGCAAAAACGTCGCAAATGCAATAGAAGCAGGGGATGTAACAGAGAAGGGATTGTGGCAATACAATGTCGATTATGTCAGAGAATACGGTTACAAAACAGCAGGCCTTGAAGTGTTCAGAAGATTATTGCAGATGCTCACAAATGATCAGATAAATTATGGAATGAAGCACTTTTTGGGTAACATGGATGTAGAGGCAATAAGCAAAGGAGAACACCCGGACTTTTCAATGGTAGGCAAAATGGGAATGCTAATTCGCGGTGCGTTAAACAAAAAACTTGCAGATGGTCTTAGATATACAACACAGCAAAACAGGTGGTTAACTGAGCACTATCGCAATTATCCGACAACCCCTGATGGATTTGAGGAATGGCATAAAAAACTGCTCAAGACAATGAATGATTCCTACGAGCACCTAGCAAAATGGGAAAACTAGTGCCAGACAACAACTAATTATTTTAAATAAAGTACAGACATCCAGATATCATGTTACAGGCAACATCGACATATCTAGATTGGAATAATTCCCTAGATGTTTTGAATAAGGCCTATGATGTTGGCCTGTTTGCGCTGATAATAGGGCCAAAGGGAACAGGCAAGACCACATTGGTTCGCGAGTTCACAAACAGAAAGAATGCAAAACTAGAGTCAATCAACTTTAGTCTTCGAACACGTGAGAGTCATCTTATTGGGACAAAAACCCTCAACGAAGGAACAATAGGATTTGATGAAGGGATCCTGATAAAATCAATGAAGGAAGGAAGCATTCTTTATCTTGATGAGCTAAATGCTGCAGAAGCAGATGTTTTGCTTCGACTAGATGAGGCACTAGACGACAGAAGGCAAATTGTCCTCAAGGAATCAACTGGAGAGACCATCAACGCAAATCAAAAATGGTTTGTCATTGCAACAATAAATCCACTAACACATGTCGGAACTAAAGAGCTTCCACCACAATTACTGAGCAGATTTCCGGTTAGAATTAGACTTGACTATCCTCCTGAAGAAACTGAATTTCAAATCGTCAAAAAATATGCATCCGAAAACCACGATGATATGCTAAAACAAGGAATAAAGCTAGCAAACATACTAAGACAAGCAGCCGCAGTAGAGGAATTGTATTATTCTCCAAGTCTTAGAGAGACAATCGCATTTACAAAACTCTTAGACTCTGGCCTTGATGCAAAAAAAGCAGCTGACATTGTATTTGCAAATGTGTATTCACAGTGGGGAAATGTTGAATATCAAAAGGTAAGCGATATCATCACATCCATGTTTGGTAAATAATGCAGTTATTACAACTACGAAATGACACTCTGGTGGAAATTGCCACATTTTTGGCAAGAAGATGGTCTGAAAAAGAAAAGATTACGGTTGAATTTTCAGACAAAAAAGAGACAATCACCAAGCTAAAGGAAAACAGGATCAGTCTTGTTTCCCCTGAGCGCTATATCGGAACAGACTTTGACAAGTACAGGCAATTTCGCGTAGCGATATGGTATGAAGCAATGCGAGTAAGATTATGCAAAAAGATCCTATCCAATGACCATGCTTTTGGGTTTATTCTAAACACACTAGAAACTAGGCGCATTGAGATGCTCGGGAGAAAAACATGGAGAGGAATGGATGAAGAGCTCATCTTTTACTATACGTACTTGTGGCTGTACAGACCTCAGCTTGGGAATATTTTGGGAAAATCAAGAATAGCGGAGGCATTTTTCCAAAAGTTTTTGCTTGGCGATATCAAAGGCGAACTCCAGCCAAGCTTCTCGGACAGAGTTGTGCTTGCTGTAATGAAAGCAAAGGAAATCGTTTCAGAGGCAATAGAAAAAAAACATGATACTGAATGGCTAGAAAAAAAAATTCCAGAAATCCTAAGCATTCTGAACATTGATGCATTGACGACCGTCCCACTTGCTGTTCCATGGAAAGGACCTGGTTTGATGATCACACCACAAGACTTTGAAAAGGCATTACAGAAAATAATTCAAAACAAGGAAAATGATTTCGGTAAAATTGACAAAGACAACATAATATCTGGAAAATCAGTTGCTGACGAATTCAAGGTAATTAAGGAAGAAAACAAGAAAAACGAAAACAAAGGCCTTGGCAACGAATCTATTGGAATTCAGATTCCTGGGTCTACAAACATAGATGAAACACGAATCTACGACCAAGATCTAATTAGCAATCTTAAAACCAAATTCAAAGAATGGAAGACTAGCTGGAAAGAGCAACAAGTCTCTACCGGCGATGAATTTGATCCAGAATCCTATGTAGAGGGATACAAGCCATTCGTAATTGATGTCAAAAAATCAATCAAATCCAAAATAATGATTCTACTTGATCATTCATCTAGCATAACAGATCAACAGACAGAATACAAAAAGGCAACACTGGCATTATGTGAGGTATTATCATTTTTGAAGATTAAATTCTCAGTCTTTGCCTTTAACACAACCCAAAAACAGGTTGTATGTTGGATGGTCAAGCAAGAAGAAAACAAATGGAATAGTGCGTGCGCCAAGAGACTAGCCCAAATTGAGGCAAATGGTGGAACCCCTTTGGCAGACGTCTATCAAAAGATGTTTCCCACACTAAAATCCAAAAAACCTGACATATTTCTGACTCTATCAGATGGAGAACCATCGGATCCTGATGCAGTAAGAGCCATGGTGAAATCACTAAAAACGCTCGGGATTAAGATGGTTGCAATAGGTGTCGGCCATGACACATTTAGTGCCACTACAATTGCAAACAATCTAAGATATTTGGGATATGAAAAAACACTTGCAGTGTCAAGACTAAAAGATATCCCTAATAGAGTTCTAGCTGTACTACAGACTAGCTAGAGTCATTGTTGTGATTTTGTACGGTTATGGATAATGTACCAGATCAATTGTAAAGTAATAGCAAAAATTCTAAATTTGGCTCCAATTTAGACAAGATTAAATGAACATAGAGATAACACCTGAAGAATTAACCCAGATTTTGCAAAACAAATCCAATGCTTTGATCCTAGACATTCGCGCAAAAGAAAACTACATGAATGGTCATATTTCTGGTGCGGCAAATGCAGTATGTAATTCAATGCAACAAAAACAAGTCATAATGTCAAAGATTCCTGCAAACATGAAAGTCATATTAATCGATGATGATGGTACTGAGGCAAAACAAAATGCAACTATGATGGCTCGCTTCGGCTTTGATGCCCATTATCTAAAAGATGGGTTCAAGTCATGGAGTGGCGAACTTGTAAAGAGTACACAAGACACTACAATTAGTGGAGACAGTCTATGGGAATCCATAAAACAAGACAGCGATGTGTTTTTACTGGATGTAAGAGAACCGCAAGAGTTTGCCGAATTTAAGATTCCTGGCGCAGTAAATATTCCATTATCACAATTGTTCACTTCGGGCTCGAAAGCTCACCTGCCAAAAGATAAAAAAATTGTCACCATCTGCTCGCATGGAAATCGCTCCATGGTTGCGACATTTGCACTGGCACAAAATGGACTGGAATCAACATCCCTTGTTGGTGGAATGTCTTTGTGGAACCAAGTGCTTGGTGCAACTACCCTAAAGGAAAACGACGTCACCATTATCCAAGTAGAAAAAATCGGCAAAGGTTGCCTGTCCCATATTATTGGCTCAGATGGAGAGGCAGTCGTAATCGATCCTACACATCCAGCAAAAAAATATACAGAATTTGCACAAAAAGAAAATCTCAAGATTACCAAGGTAATTGACACACATCAACATGCAGATCATGTTTCCGCCGCAAAAGATTTGGCGCAGATAGCTGGTGCAAAACTATACCTCAGCAATCTAGAAGAATACAAAATCGAAAGCGAGAAAATTGAAGATGGAAGCACAATCCAATTTGGCACAAAGCAACTCAGAGCAATACATACGCCTGGACATACGCCTGGTGGGATGTCGTTTATCCTAGATAGTAAGTATGTGTTTTCTGGCGACATTTTGTTTGTGGAGGGAATTGGAAGGCCGGATTTGAGAGATCAAGCAGAAGAATTTGCAGTAAAACTCTACGACACCTTACACAACAAGATACTGAAATTCGGAGACGACACCAAAATATTTCCAACCCATCATGGTGAAGGATTAAGTCCAACCAAAGGTGGATTATTCTACACCACGGTGCAGAACGCCAAAAAACTACCATTACTAGACTTGGGCCAGGCCGAGTTTGTATCCAAAGTAGTAAGCATTACAACTCCTAGGCCATTGAACTATTCTATGATAATTAAGATTAACAAGGGCGACATCTCAATAGCACCAGAACAAATTCCAGACTTGGAGATGGGTCCTAACAGATGCAGCATCAGGATGTAATTGAGCACCTTCAAGTGCCTTTCCGTATCACAACCATTTGCCGAGCTTATCATCAAGGGTCAAAAAACAATAGAGCTTCGACACTGGAATACTAATTATCGTGGAGAATTTCTTATTCATTCTCCATCCAAAATCAACCTAGATGATTGTAAAAGGCTAGGAATTGAACGTCACTCTCTAGTCACAGGAGCAATAATCGGCAAGGCTACTATTTATGATACAAAAAGATACCAGACCAAAAAGGAATTTGCATCTGATAAAAAGCATCATTTTGCTGCAGACGGTTATTTTACAGAAAAAACATTCGGTTTCTTTCTAAAAAGTTTCAAAGAATTCAAGATTTCAATTCCTGCAAGGGGGCAACTTGGGTTTTTTGACATAGAATTACAGAGTTCAGTTGCTAAGGAAGATGAAATTACATCAGAGATCTTTGATGAGGAATACCGTACTCGGTGGATTAATCACCACTAGCTAAATCCAGCACCAAACTTGTCGCCATCCTGTAGCGGATCGACATCTTTGGCGTTCTTTAGTGTCAGATACAAAAATGTCTCATTTACTAACTGTACAGAATCATCACCAGTCAGATGAAATTCTTTTTGCGCAAAATCATAGTATTTCTGCAGTTTTTTCTGATCTTGTTCGTGAATTGAGATATTGTCTTTGGTCAAAAGTTCAGCTATCTCCATGATTTGGATATTGCGTGCCTCATCATCCATGATACGGTAATGTTTGAGTGGTTTTTAAGCAGTTGTAAGATTATTGTTGGCTTTGTTGCAATTTGTCCCAGTCTGCCAAAAATGCCTTGAGGCCGTTATCAGTCAACGGGTGCTTGAGCATTTTGCCCAGAACGTCTGGTGGTAACGTCACAACGTCTGCACCAATCTTTGCTGCCTCTACTACATGCATTGGGTGCCTTACGCTAGCTACAAGAATTTGTGTCTTAAAATTGTAATTTGAGAAAATTTGTTTTATTTCTGCAATGAGTGCCATTCCGTCTTGGCCAACATCATCCAACCTTCCAATAAATGGACTGACATATTTTGCGCCTGCCTTTGCAGCCAAAATTGCTTGGTTTGGTGAAAATACCAGTGTGACATTGACAGGTATGCCTTCTGAAGAAAAGCTCTTGCATGCCTTGAGGCCGTCTGAAGTCATTGGAACCTTTATGACAACATTTGTGCCATATTTTTTGAGTTTGTGTCCTTCATCCATCATTCCTGCATAATCAGTTGCAACAACTTCAAGGCTTACGTCGCCTTTGATTATTTTGGTTATCTCTTCCATTGCTTTTTGCGGATCTCCGCCTTCTTTTGCCAACAAGGATGGATTGGTAGTAATTCCATCAAGCAGTCCCATGTCATTGTATTGTTTTATTGATTGTAGATTAGCAGTATCAAGAAAGATTTTCATTTTTTGTTACCCAATAAGTCCTTGACTGCTTTTGCTATATTAATTGATGTTATGCCGTGCTTTTCCAAAAGCTGTGGAATCTCCGCATCGCGTGCAGACTCACCAAACTTGTCATTGACACCAATTCTTTTGATTGGTACTGGATACAACTCGGATATGATTTCAGATACTGCCGAGCCAAATCCTCCCATTATATTGTGCTCTTCACTCGTCACAATGCATCCAGTTTCCCTGGCAGACTTTTCCAGTAATTCAGTATCAATTGGCTTTATTGAAAACATGTCAATTACTTTGCAAGAGACTCCTTCTTGCTTTAGAGATTCTGCTGCATCTAGTGCCATCTTTACTGTAAGGCCGCACGCAGCTATGGTACAATCGGAGCCTTCTCTCATTACAATTCCCTTTCCTACCTCAAATTCCTGCGAGTCTTGGTGCACAACTGGGGATGCAGATCTGGTCAGTCGCATATAGTGCGGGCCATATCTTTGAGAAATTATCCAAGTAAGCTTTGACACTGCTATCGTATCTGCCGGAACAAGTACTGTCATGTTTGGCATGGAACGCATTATCGCATAATCTTCAATTTGTTGATGTGACCCACCGTCTGCACCAACGGAGATTCCGCCGTGTGATACCACCAGTTTTACGTTTAGACCTTTTTTGTCTCCAGGAGAAGGATACGCTATTGCGTTTCGGATTTGGTCGACACACCTGCCTGGGAGAAAGATCGCATATGTACTTGCAAACGGAATTTTTCCGGAAAGTGCAAGTCCAGCGGATACTGAAACTAGGTTTGCTTCGGCTATTCCAACATTAAAGAACCGGTTAGGGAATTTTTTGCCAAAATCTGCTGTTTTTAGGGAGTCGGTAGTGTCTGCGCCCAAAACCACGACATCTTGGGTTTGCTCTCCAATCTCCACTAGGGCTTTGCCATATGCTGTTCGCATATCAGTCATATCGCCAATCATGCGTAGCCAAGCTCCCTCGATATGGTGTTAAGTTGGTTCTTTTTCTCTCCAATCACATGTAGATCTATCCATTTTTCGACAAGTTCTTTGCCTCCAAGCTCAAACGTTTTTTGGATTAGCATTTTGCGCCTTGCGTAGGCAATTTTGTTTCTAAATTCTCGAATTACTCCACGAACGTCATGTTGTCCAATTATCGCGCTTCCCCCAACAAATGCACGCGCACCATCTGCAAAACACGTCCCAATATTATCCAGCGTGACGCCGCCGTCGGCTTCGATGTATCCATCAAAGTCGTGCTGACCTAGAATTTGGTTTAATCGCCGCATTTTTTCATGTGTTGCTTCGATGTATTTTTGACCAGATTTGCCAGGAACCACAGACATTACTATGATTTGGTCCAGCTTTGGTATGAACGGTAGTGCCCACTCTGGTATTTCTGTATCAGGGTTTATTGCAAGGCCTACACCTACTTGATTTGCCAAGAGTGTGTCATGTATTTGCCCAAAGCTTGACGCATCGCAAACTTCGGCGTGAACAGTTATGATATCAGAGCCGGCATCAACATAATCTTTGACGTATTTGACTGGTTCGTTTATCATCAAATGCGTATCAAAAGGTATGACCGTTAACGGTCGTAGTTCTCTGATTTTGTTATGATCAAATGTCTTGTTTGGAACGAACAACCCATCCATCACATCTAGGTGAATGTAATCGGCCCTTCCATTCACACACCGCTTTACCTCGTTTTCAAGATTATTCATGTCACCAGCTATGATAGATGGTGCAATCATCGATTGGGAGTCAATTTCCATGTCGATGATTGGGACGAGTTCCTTTTTTGGAGCCTGGCCGTGCCACTTAGGGTTATCCTCCATGTGCTCGACTCCTTTTCCCTTGATGGTTCTTGCAATTATTATGGATGGTGCACCCTTGGTTTGAGTTGCCTTGTTGATTGCATGGTCTAGTTGTTCTATTCTATGGCCGTCGATTTCTAGCACATTCCATCCAAATGACCGCCACTTGTCTCCAGTCTTCCATCTGCTTGCATCCTTCCACATTTCAGATAGGTCATCGCCCGCAAGTTCCTCATCTAGCGGCATGATTTTTTCCGTGTACGAGTCTTGTTGTATAAAATTTCTATCCAATATTGCAGTTAGATTGTCAACTTTGTATTTTGCTGCCGTCATTGCCGCTTCCCAGACTTGGCCTTCGTCTGTTTCTCCATCGCCCATTACAGTAAAGATTCGTGTTGGTTTTCCGTCAATTCTTGCAGCAAGTGCTGCACCAATTGAAAACGACAAGCCGATTCCTAGTGAGCCACCACAAAACTCTACTCCTGGGCACTTGAGATCAGGATGTCCTTGCAGCTTACTTCCAAATTTTCGTAGTGTGTCTAATTCCGATATATCAAAATAACCAGCCAGTGCCATGTTTGAGAATAATCCGGGCGAAGCATGGCCC
The DNA here is from genome assembly GCA_016872055.1 of Nitrososphaerota archaeon. Classification (NCBI taxonomy): domain Archaea; kingdom Thermoproteati; phylum Nitrososphaerota; species Nitrososphaerota archaeon. The sequence goes on along the minus strand of VHBH01000004.1, from coordinate 39,144 downwards.
TTGGATAGAACAAGTTTGTCACGGTCTTGCCAAGATGGGTTTTTTGGATCATATCTCAGATATTTGAAAAATATACATCCCATTATTTCTGCCATAGAAAAAGAGCCTCCAGGATGTCCAGAACCGGCAGTCGATGTGGCGTGAATTACAAGTTTGCGCGCTCTTCTAACATTTTTTTTTATTGTATAGTAATTTAGGCCCATTTCAATCAAGCATAACTGGTAAAGTCATGTTTTGAGGCTGCTTCCAGATTAAATAAAAAGCTATTTTCTGCTCAATGCTTTAATCTCGATCAGGCTGTATGATATTGTGGATCTGAACAAATTAACTCCGCTTGTAATTTACGACAATCAGTGCTATCTTTGCACCAAATTCGCAAAGGCTGTTAACTTTTTTGCAAGAGGAAAATTATTGCTAGTTGGTCACTATACTGAGCTGGGAGAAAGATTACGAAAAGAAATCCTTGACTCTAGTGCTCTGGAGATGTTTTGGTTTGTAGATAGAAAAACAGCGTACGGAGGACGGGCTGCACTGATTCCTCTGATTTGTTGCATAATACTATCCAAGGGAACAGGAAATAAAGAATCTGTGAATATCAATTCTTGCAGTATAGAATGCAAAAATGCCAAGGCTGTCTTTGTGCGCTCTGCTAGCCTCATCACAAACAGTAAAAAAATTTCAATTGGCACCACATGAAGGTCATTAATTTCACCAAAAGATCTATCAACTCACCCAGAGTTTTCCATACAGTACTTCTAGTCCAGAACAATTGTGTTAGACAAACCAGCTGAAGAAAAGAAGATCTTTTCGCATGATATGTATTTTGTACTTGACTAGTTTTTGGTACAAATCAACTATTTATCAATAAGCCCAAAAGTTAATAGAGACAAAAAAGGCGATGCAAACTTGTGTTTGTAAAAGCAGAAAATACTGATCCTGCCAAGAAAAAAATAAAATTACTTTGCTATTTTGTCGCAGAAAATTCAGACTTGCCTCTAGGATTTCCAAAACTGAATCAAAAACTGGTCGATTCAACAAAAAATGCAATCAAGGAAACCAAGGCAAAACTGGGCGCAATCTCAATTATCCATACACATGACATGATTCCGGCGCAGAGAATTCTAATTGCTGGCCTTGGTCCCAGACACAAAATCACTCATGAATCTTTGAGGTTAACGTCCGGCAAGATTGCAAAAAAAGCTAGCGAGATAGGCCTAGATCAATATGCGATAGTTGTTCCGGGCGGACTGCCAGTCGACCCCAAGGTAACAATTGAGGCAATAGTGGAAGGCTCAAGGCTTGCTCTGTATTCATTTGAAAAGTACAAAAAAGAAAAGAAAAAAGTTCCAAATCTCATAATAATATCGCCTGATGCTAAAGCACCGCAAATAGTATCAAAGGCAAATATTGCATCGGAAGGTGTCATATACTCTAGAGAAATTGCAAATCTTCCTCCAAACGAATGCAATCCTGCACAACTGGCAGGCTTGGCAAAAACATTGTCATCAAAGAACAAGCTAAAGTGCACCGTATTATCAAAGGCAGAACTAAGGCAGAAGGGATTTGGTGGAATTACGGCAGTAGGACAAGGAAGCAAAAACGAACCAAAACTCATCATATTAGAATACAATGGCAAAAAAGAAGTCAAACCGACCATACTGGTAGGAAAGGCAGTCACGTTTGACACCGGTGGGATTTCGATAAAGCCTGCAGACAAAATGGACGAAATGAAATTTGATAAGTGTGGTGGATGCACCGTACTTGGAATAATGAAGGCTGCATCGGAGCTAAAGCTTCCGGTAAATCTGGTCGGAATTGTGCCATCAGTTGAGAACATGCTTAGCGGAGAATCGTATAGACCAGGCGATATCATAAGACTATACGATGGAAAAACTGCAGAAATTCTAAACACGGATGCAGAGGGGCGCCTCATCCTATTTGATGCACTATCCTATGGCATCAAAACTTACAAGCCAAAGGAGATAATCGACTTTGCAACGCTGACAGGCGCATGTATTGTGGCACTAGGCGCAAATGTAGCAGGTCTAGTCAGCAACAACAAAAAAATCGCAGACAAGATTGCAAAATCGTCTCAAAACACTGGAGAGCAGGTCTGGCAGCTTCCAATCAATGATGATTACATGGACATGATAAAATCAGACTATGCGGATATCAGAAACACGGGTCCTGGCAGAGTTGCCGGAACAATTACTGCAGCTGCGTTTTTGGCAAACGCCGTAGGTAACACGCCTTGGGTACATTTTGACATTGCAGGAACCGCGTGGATGCAAACGGGTGCCAAGGAAAAATCTTACAATCCAAAAGGTGCAACCGGATTTGGCGTGCGACTAATGCTGGATTATCTTAGTAGCCCCTAGAGTTTCTGTCAGGGGTTCCGCCATTCGGATTTCTAAAGTTGTGCTTTTCCATCATGTGATTCATGAACCTAATGTCGTTTTCTAGTTGTGCACCGCAAACTGAACATGTTGGCATGGATATGGTAAAAAATCCACAGTATAAGAATTTGATTAAAAGATGCCAGCACCACTACTTCCCAAGGGCTCTCGCACCTTAGTAACACAGTGGCGACATTAGGTTTGACTTCCAGGTTCGGAAAGAGACTGGGTCGCGCCCTAACGCTGTGGCCGGCTTGAATGTCTTGGTCTGATTGTTCTGTATTAAGATTACGACTAGTCCCGAATGAGGTATAAATTGACCAGATCAGAGAATACACCATGACGCATCGAGTAGCGGTACTAGACAAGGAATTATGCCAGCCAAAAAAGTGTGGCCTAGAGTGCATCAAGTACTGTCCTGTCAACAAGTCAGGCGCTGACTGTATCATACTAAATGAGGAGATAAAAAAAGCGCAAATAGACGAGGACATTTGTAATGGGTGCGGAATCTGCGTCAAAGTATGCCCGTTTGAGGCAATCACAATAGTAAATCTGGCAACAGAATTAGGGACAGATAAGATTCACCAGTATGGGAAGAATTCATTTCGACTATACAAATTACCTACGCCAAAAAAAGGTGAAGTTGTAGGATTATTGGGAAGAAACGGTATGGGAAAAAGCACGGTTGTTTCCATTTTGTCCGGCAATCTTAAGCCAAACCTTGGCAACTATGATTCCCCACCTGAATGGGACCAAATACTGAAGAGATTTGCAGGAACTGAGCTAAAGGAGCACTTTGAGAAAATAAAAAACCAAGAGATAAGGGCGGCAATAAAACCACAACAAGTCTATAACATTTCCCAGGTCTTTGACGGGACTGGAAAAGAGTTACTGGACAAATATGATCAGAGGGGAGTCACAGGGTATTTGGTAAAGGAGCTTGGCCTGCAAAATTCACTAGAGCATCACGTAAAGGAATTATCTGGTGGAGAGCTGCAAAGAATTTCTGTTGCAGCTGTTGCCTCAAGGGAATCTGATTTTTACTTTTTTGACGAGCCTTCATCGTACAATGACGTATTTCAGAGAAGGGGAGTCGCACGCGTAATACACAGCTTGGCAAACATTGGAAAATCAGTAATGGTGGTAGAACATGACTTGACTCTGCTTGACTTTTTGTCCGATTATATTGAAATTTTGTATGGCGAACCTTCTGCATACGGAATTGTGTCTGGGATATTATCAACAAAAGTTGGAATCAATGTATTTTTGGACGGATATCTTCCAAACGAAAACGTCAGGTTTCGTGACAAGAAATTCAGCTTTGATGTGTCCACGTCTGCTGAAGACTTTGAGAAGGGCGAAGTTCTAATCAAATATCCAGCACTAAAGCGAAACTATCCTGCATTTTCTGTCTCTGTCGAGCCAGGCCAAGTAAGGAGAGGTGAAGTCATGGGAATAATGGGCGCAAATGCTCTTGGAAAGACAACCATGATGAAGATGATTGCGGGAGTCGAAAAGCCAGATGAAGGAACAGTTGACAAGGTGATTACAATATCTTACAAGCCACAGTATATTCCAAACGACTATGATGTCGAGGTGTTATCAGTACTTGACAAGGCAAACGGCGGCCCAATATTTGGAAGCATAGAAGAAGAGCAGATCGTCGATCCACTAAAGATAAAAAAACTGTACAACAAGTCAATCAAGAATTTATCAGGCGGAGAACTGCAAAAGGTGGCAGTTGCCACATGCCTTCTCAAAAAAGCAGACGTCTACGCACTAGATGAGCCATCGGCGTTTTTGGATGTAGAAGATAGAATTGCAATTGCCAAATTCATCCAGAGATTCGTAAGATCTTTTGCAAAATCAGCCATCATAATAGACCACGACATTCAGCTAATGGACTTGATTTCCGATACTATGGTAATCTTTGAGGGAGAGTCCGGAAAATCTGGCCATGGCACAACGGCAATGAGTAAAGCAGATGCAATGAATAGATTCCTCAATTCCTTAGACATTACATTTAGGCGGGACGAGCAGACCCTACGGCCACGAGTAAACAAGTCAGGAAGCAGGTTGGACAAGCAACAAAAAGACTCGGGCCAGTTTTACTATAAGCATTGACTCGAATGCTAAAAAAAGCACTGGAAGGTGTGCTAAATCCAACAGAGGCATCCGATCTGTATTCCGCATTTGATCAGATAGGCGACATCATCATAGTCAGGATTCCTGATTCCCTATTATCAAAGAAAAAGATAATCGGCCAGACATTGTTGGAATCGGTGCATCCTGCACGCTCGGTTTTTTACCAGAGTTCCGATGTCTCAGGCGACTTTAGGACAAGAAAGCTAGAGGTAATTGCAGGTGAAGATAAAACCGAGACTGAATACCGCGAACATGGTTGTAGATTCAAAGTGGATGTGGAAAAGGCGTTTTTCTCGCCAAGACTATCCACTGAAAGAAAGAGAATAGCTGATCTAGTCCAAGACGGGGAGGTCCTAATCAACATGTTTGGCGGAGTCGGTATGTTCTCCATAGTTGCCGCTAAGGCAAAAAACTGCACAGTGTACAATATCGACCTAAATCCGCATGCTTCCAGATTATGCGAGGAAAGCGTCAAGCTGAACAAAAAGCTCAAGGGTAAAATAATATCCATAAATGGAGATGCAGCCCAAGTTGTAAGGGAACAGCTCTGCGACAAGGGAGACAGAACCCTGATGTTGCTTCCCGAAAGATCCGATGAATTTTTAGACTCTGCTGTTCTTGCCACAAAGTCGGGCGGAATAATTCATTATTATTCACATCAGCATGCCGACAGGCGTCAAAACTCTGCCGAACTATCAAAGAAACACTTTTTGCAAGTAACGCCGGTAAAGGCAGAAACAATTGGGGGAAGAATGGTGCGGGCAGTAGGTCCTCGATACTACCAAACAGTAGTGGATGTCAAAATTACAAAATAATTATTTATCGTCAGGTAGAATAGAAGACGGCGACGACTTTGTAGTTGCCATCATGTAGCCAATCCAGGATATCACACCAAGGATTCCGCCTGCAATCATCAGTACCGATAATTGTAATACTATTGGACTCCACTCGGAGAGCATCAGCAAATACGCATAGACAAAAAACCCCCCTATGCAGGAACAAAAGATCAAAATTCCAGTCATCTTACGTCTATTCATTTAGCTGAATACTTGATTGTAAGTATATGAATCTAATATGTAAATTCGATGGCCATCAAAAAGGCATCCTCACCATCCCTATAGTATGCCTTAAGTCTCTGCTTTATGACAAATCCTATTTTTTCGTACAATCGGACTGCATCGCCGTTGCTACACCTGACCTCCAAATACAGTTCGTCGCATCTCTTTGACTTGATACCCTGGATGCATTCTTCTATGATTGCCTTGCCCAGCCCCTGCTTTCTGTACTCTTCTAATACTGCAACAGAGACCACGTGTCCCTTTTTGACAAAGCCAAGCTTTTTGAAATTTGAAAATCCATATTCTGTCTTACACATGATGTATCCTACTAGCTTGCCTTGGTGTTCTGCAACTAGGAATGCTTCCGGTAGTTCTGCTAGGAGACTCTCATAGAAATAATCTGAATAATGCTCTGGCAGAGTCTTGAGATTTATCTCCATTACAGGGATTAGGTCGCCCAGCTCGCAGTGTCGGATTATGTAATCTCCAGTCTGGTGGTTGATTATCTGCAATGTAATATTCTGGAATAATCGATATTTAACGTTAAAGCAGAATTATACAAATCAATTAATGCCCAGATTATGCTTTGACGTATGATGAGCGAGCCTACGCAAGAAGACGTAATTGCCATTGTATCGTCCGTGTTTTCCATTCAGGCAGTATCTGTAACACTTGAGAAAATGGAGTTTGAGATATCAGATTACGACTCGGAAAAATTTGTCGGCCTCGCGCAAAGACTGGAAAAAATAGGAATTGTATGTTTTGTGCAAAAACACTCTACCAGCATAGTAATCCAGGCAAACAGACTTCCACCAGAATCGAAAAAGAAAAAATTCCTTTCGCGCGCCTGGCTACAGAGAATTCTGTTTTGTGTCGTGGTAGTATTTGCCATGATTGATGGCTACTACAAGACTATAGGTGCAAACAGCCTGACTTACATCGGAGACCCGCTTGATTTTGCTGTATTATACACGATATCGCTTATTGGTATACTTGGCGTACACGAGGCAGGGCACTTAGTTGCGGCAAGATGGCACAGAATACGCACGACTTGGCCGTACTTTATTCCTGGAATTCCCGTGTTTGGCCTAGTTCCGACATTTGGTGCAGTAATCCAATCCCGTGGCTTGATGGTTAATCGCAACATCATTTTTGATATTGCAATTGCAGGTCCCATCGCGGGCCTAGTTGTTGCTGTGTTGGTGTCGTTCTACGGTGCTTATACTTCGCCGATTTTGGAACCCAGCATTTCTGATGGAGTTGACGGCTTACGTAAGCTTGACGACAGCATTTTCATGCAGATAGCGCTCGGTGTGTTTGGAAAAGCAGGATCCGACGTTGAGGTGCTAATGTCGCCTGTGATGTTTGCGGCATGGATTGGGTTTTTGATCACATTTTTGAATTTATTACCAGCATGGCAGCTTGACGGGGGTCACATGGCACACGCAATGTTTGGCCAAAAAATCCACAGAATTGCCACCTATGCAAGTGTTGGTGTTTTGTTTTTGCTTCGATATGAGATGATGGCAATATTCATTTTGATATTTAGCATGAGAAACATGAGTGTGAGACCGCTAGATGACGTCTCGCCATTATCCAAGAACAGAAGGCTACTCTATATCATGGTAATAGCATTAGCTGTATTGTGTGCTCCTTTGCCGTTCTCAATTTGGCCCTAGAAGGATTCTTGCACCATCCGGCACAATTGATACCTTTTGTCTTGCGCCTTGGTGTTTTAGGACGTATTCCAGAGTTTCCTTGACGCCGTCAAACAATTTCATGTTTAGTTTTTTGATGTAAAATTCTGGTAAAACAGATACAATTCCTATTTGGATCTTTTTTTGAATCTCTGATATGTATAGTAAATCCTCCATCCCGTCTACATATTTTGCCGGCTTTTGCAGCCTCTCTATACTCATCCTACCTTCAATGTACTGTCGTATTGCCTCAGAGCCTATTCCTGCCCTGCACTCGCCAAGCAGAATAGCTAGGCCTTCGTCACGTATTGTGGTATAACAGTTCCAAAGCGAGCCTATGGACCTACCAAGCGTGTCGTTGCTTGCGTCCTTGCCTGTGCTGATTAGCAGGGTTCGGTGCTTTTCTATGGATTTTGCAAATGTTGCCATTGTTTTTGATATTGTACCCGTATTGGAAGGATGGCCTATTGCAAGATCTGCAATTCCCTTGTTGTGTGATACAATTTCTATTGCAGAAATATCAAATGTACCTGCAAAGGACTTGGCTACTTCCATTGGTTGTGTTTCTTTTCCTGGATTAGGGAGGTTGCCTTGTCTTTTCTCATATGCGGACAGCATCTGGTCCTTGCCAAATTTTCGCAATAGTTTTGTAGATATAGTGTCAAAGCCGAACAGGCCGTCAAACTCCATTTCTCCTACAAAGACCAGATTGGAGTCAACATTTTCAATTCCTTCAAACGCCAAAACCTGACTTTCCGGAGGGAGGCTTGATCTAACTATATTCATGAATTGCTTGTCTGCAAACACTTTAGGTCTAGGGGCTGATTTTTGCGTACATTTCTCAAATATTATAGATAATGTTTTTTGGATTGCCTGGGTGTAATTTAGTACAACTAGTGTAATTGGTTTTGTTATGTCTAGTCCATCCAGTCTTTCAGATATTTGTGAGTCATCCAATACTGGAGAGTCGAGCTCGATTTTTTGGTCCAGGTTTTCTGCCTTTATATCAAGGACAACATCGGTGGCTCCATAGTTTAACCAAATTTCAGGCATAATACCCCCACAAAACAAAGCAAAATAAATCCAGTTTAGTAAATTTTGGTATGGAGTTTGTAAAAGAGTTTGCAACGTTTTTGCACCAAAACGGCATAATCAAGTTTGGCGACTATACCCTGGCAAGTGGCAAGAAAAGCTCCTACTATGTAGATTTGAGACTAGTTCCTAGCTATCCGCACCAGTTCAGGCGCATGATTAAGCACTTGCAGCGCCTGATATCAGAGCAAATCGGCTTTGATGGTATTGATTCTGTTGCGTCCGTGCCTACGGGCGGTCTAGTCATTGCGTCGTCCTTGGCATACGAGCTGGTAAAGCCTCTAGTGTATGTAAGATCACAGGCAAAGGACTATGGAACTGGCCAGCTAGTAGAAGGCATTGTTAAGTCTGGTGACAGAATCCTTCTGATAGATGATGTTGCAACAACCGGTGGTTCTATCATAAATGGAATCAAGGAGCTCAAAAAGGCAGGTGCCAAAATTACAGATGCCTATGTTATAGTAAACAGATTAGAGGGAGCTGAGAAGAATTTGTTGCAGGAAGGAGTCACTTTACATCAAATCTTTGATGTAATACAGGTTGCCAAAATTTTGCACGAGCAAAAGCTAATCGATGATTCTGTTTTGGACAAGGTAAAAAGTCAGGTCCGGTCCTAGTCGTATATCATTAGCTTTTTGTCTTCTAGGGTGTTGTGTAGATTATTTACCGAGCGGTAAACATCGGATTCCTTTTTTGCTCCGGTACATACCAATTTTCCTGATGCAAATAAGAGTACCACTGTTTTTGGGTCAAGCATCCTATGGATTAATCCAGGAAATTGCTCTGGCTCGTACATACTTCGCGGCAATATCCTAGCTGCTTGCTCTAGGTGAATTTTTCCGCCAAGATTTCCAGATGCTACTATATTTTGTACGGTTACTACTGCATTATTTTTTATTTTGATTCCACCCTTTTTTAGCTGGGCTACAACAGAGTTTACAGCTTTGACTGCCATCTCTTCTGATTTTCCTCCGGTGCAGACCATCTTGCCTGATGAGAAAATCAGAGTAGCAGTCTTTGGGCTTTTGATTCTAAATACTAATCCAGGGAACTGTTCTGGGTTCCATTCCGTGTCTGGGAATTTTTTCGTGATTTCTGTCAGATCCAGCCTTTGCTCTATTGTGGCAGAGGCGACTACGTTTTCGATTGATACTATTGGTTTTGTTTGCGGCATCTTCAGCCTTTTTGCAAAACAGCCGTATTTATACTCAAATGAATTGGCAGCTCAGTCAAATGCCTTCACATCATTTTTCAGATATAACTCTGATTCTTCATTGCGGCCAAGTTCTATTCTATTGGGACTTCTTTTATTGATTGTCCCCCCGCGTGTGATTTTTCGATGTATACAAACTCGTTAATTTTAGTGCCGTATTGGCACCATGATAGATGGATTACACCCAGATTGTGTGCAATGACTTGGAGCATTGTAGTATGGCAAATAACCTAGTCGCCACATCATGGTGCCATTTAATACTCAAAGCATGCGATTCGAGCATTTTGCCATGCATTGGATTTAGCAAAAAAAAATGGTGTCCCAATCAATGTCATATCCATACAAACGAAGACTAACGCAGGATTGAACAGTATCACGCAAAGCAGGTAAAAGATATTTCAGTCAGTCGAAAAGTAGTACTTCGAAGAATCTTCAAATTATTCGAAGTCCAAACCACCAAGTTTCAGATTCATCTAACATGTAGTTTCCTAGAATCTAACAAAATTGGGAATCATAGATTTCATTTGCCAGTATGAACAAAATTGACTACATCGTAACGGGAACAAGTGGAAAGGAAACGGTAAAGGAGAGATGTTGGGCAGAATCTCTACCAACGTAGCTCTTAATGCAGCGTATCCAATGGAATTGATAAAATAAGTGGGCCCAAAGGGCTTCGATCCCTTGGCTCACCGGTTATGAGCCGGTTACTCTACCAAGCTGAGTTATGGGCCCCTGAACAAAACAGGTTTGTGCTGTGTATAAAAGTTATAGAGATGTGCAGTAATTTTCGTAGCAGCTGTCCAGAAGATGGTTTTGTGCATCAAGTGACTTTTCTGCAATTGTCAAAATTTCGACATGTTTTTCTTCTGGAATAGTATCCAGTATTTTCTCCCATGTTGCTGCATGTCTAATATCTGCTTCCTCATGCAATCTGAAATATTCTGTTGCTGAATCTGAAGTGATATTGTAGAATTTTGCCAAGCCCTCTAGCTTTGTGTGGCTTATTTTTGGAATTTCCTTTTCAAACGCATACATAGCAGCTGCGCCTGATTCTAGTGAAGTTATTAAACTTGATAGCTCAGATACAGCCGTAGTTGTCTTTTCAAGTCCTATATAGGACTCTATGTTTTGCACGCCCAGAGATACTGCAAAATGAGCCCAAGGAGCAATATGTTCTGATTCTTCATATTGGTTTTCTTTGATTTCTGATACCATTGATTCTGGCGTGTATGGCACAATCATGCCAACAAAAGACGGAACTGCCTTTACCATTTGGAAGTATTCTTTAGAATAACCTGCAAGCATTTCTTTAGATAATTTGCCGTCTGACCACATTTGATAAAACGGGTGCTTGAGTAAGCTCTTCTGCTCGATTAGCTGATCTATTTTTTTTGTAAGTGACATGGTATTGTGGTGTTTTTGCCAATAAAAAAATCTTTACTGTCCAAAAGATTTTATGCGTTCAAGTTTGCGATGCAAACGGGCTCCTGTGGTGTAGTCCGGTCAAGCATGTCGCCCTTTCAAGGCGGAGATCCCGGGTCCAAATCCCGGCGGGAGCACCTACAACTATTAATATTGTAAACGAAGAGATCGGTCGAGTGTAGTTTTTTGGATCGAAAAAATCTGAAAATCAATCCATTACTTGACACATACAAAGAGTATATCCAAAAAATAGACAGCGCCCTTGAATCCGAATTATCACTTTATTCAAAATCAGAGTTCATGCAACCCCTCATGTACGCAATAGAGGGTGGAAAAAGAATCAGGCCACTGATATTATTGCTAGCTGCCGAATCTGTTGGTAAAGCTGATGAGCATGCATTTGCGGCAGGTTGTGCAGTGGAATTTTTACATACAGAATCAGTAATTCATGACGATATTATCGATAATGAAACCTCGCGAAGGCATAAGGATCCGTTCCATATCAAATACGGATACAACACCAGCATCCTTACTGGTGATTTTGTCTTGGGATTAATCCTGAATATTTCATCTCGACTAAACAACCCAAGAATCACAAAAGACCTGGCAAATACTGCAATGCTCATGAGTGAAGGTGAAGTGTTAGAGACGATGCTGGAGACAAGCCAAGATCTTACATTTGATGACTATCTCAAGGTTATAGAATACAAAACCGCAACAGCATTTGAGGTATCTTCAAGGCTCGGTGCAATTATCGGTGGTGGAAACGAGGACCAGATCGTTGCACTATCGGAATATGGACGAAACATAGGAATTGCATATCAAATCCGAGACGACCTAATTGACTGGAAAAATGAGGACAAGCTATTCAACCTACTAGTAAAGCGAAGCATGGACCCGCGTGACATTTTCAATCATATGGAAAAAATGCTGAAGGATTATGCTGGAAAAGCTGCGGCCAGTCTTAGAATAATTCCAGACAATGATGCAAAGTCTCACTTGGAGTATTTGCTAAGACTGACTACTTTGAAATTGTAAGCGCGGTATCCAGTATTGGTACTGCATTCTTTGTGAATTCTATAATTGGGTCTGGATAGACTCCTATTCCGATTAGAAATATTATAGAGAATATCATTACACCGATGATTGCCTTTGGTTCCTTGACCTTTTTCTCAGTCTCACCTTCAAAGTACATCTTTCGTATGATCCAACCATAGTAAGCCAGAGACAATGCAGAGTTGAGAACACCCGCTATTGCAAGCCAGCCTGCCCACGCCGGAAGTCCAGTCTCTAGCGCAGAGCCAAAGAGAATCAGCTTGCTCCAAAATCCTGCAGTCGGTGGTACACCTGCCAGTGCCAATATTGATATGACCAGACCTATCGATGTGATTGGCATCTTTCTGCCTAGGCCCTTGAGTTTATCGATATTTGTTATGCCAATTGTAGTAACAATGCCTGCAATTGCAATGAATGCTGCACCCTTCATGACAGAGTGATTCAAGACATGGAACAATGATCCCTGAATGCCAAGTGATGTAAACGGAGCAACTGCCAGTCCAATCAATATGTAGCCGGCATGACCTATACTGGAATACGCAAGCATACGTGAAATGTTCTTTTGCATTATGGCTGCAATGTTTCCAACAGTCATTGTCATTACTGCAATTACACCTAGTGCAAATGTCCAGTCTAGCTGCAGTGCTATAGTACCCATTATGATTACTCGAAGGGCGGCTGCAAATCCTGCCTTTTTGGTTCCAGCTGCTAACAGTGCAGTGATTGTTGGGGGCGCACCCTCATAGGTGTCTGGAAGCCACATGTGGAATGGGACTAGACCCATCTTGAATCCAAATCCTGCAATGAACATACCTACTGCCAAGAGGGCAAGCGGCATCATTGAAGGATCTAGATTTGCAAGGCCCATCATGACCTCGCCAATGTTTGTCGAGCCAGTCAGACCATACACTATAGAAATTCCATAAATTATAATTGCAGAAGACAATGCGCCGAAGAGGAAGTACTTGAGTGCCGCCTCGTTTGAGCTTGGATTCTTTTTCATAAATCCAGCCAAAACATATGTTGGAATTGACATTAGCTCCCATGCTACAAAGAGCATTACTAGATCAGTAGAATATGCAACTAGCACCATTCCTATTGTGGATAATAATATCAGAGAATAGTAGACTGGAGGATGAGCTTGTCCACGCATGAAATTAAACGAGCCTGCAGTTGTGATTATTGCGACAATTAGCATTGCTATTGCGAACAGGCCGCTAAAGGAGTCATTTGCAAGAACATCTGCAGAAAATACCGCTGCTGGAGGAAGCTGGCCTGAGACTATCTCGTATGCAACATAGCCAATTGATGCTATCAGTGCACCAAATGCAATTGCCGCATAAAACGAGTTCGACCCCTTTTCCTTTCGTATTACGGATATAACTGGGAGAATCATGCCGATTGAACCCAGTATTGCAATCAGGACAATTGGAGTTGATGTGATTTCTATCATAGTATATCTCCTACAAGAACAGGAACAATACTACGAATAGTATTCCCGCTCCAAATACGTAAAGATAAGACTGTACCACGCCGGTCTGGGCCTTTTGCACTACTTTGGCGCTCCAGCCGACGGACTTTTCAAAGCCGACGTTAAGGCCCAAGTCGATTGCATATCTCTCAAAGTATCTCCAGATTCCTCTTGCAAGCCATAGTGGTGCCACTACAAAGCACCAGTAAACTATCGCATTGAGGTACCATCTATTCAGCAAAGTCTTATGAATTGCATAAAAGAAAATGTTAGAGTTCACAAACTTGACTGGGTCTACAAATCTTCCAATATAGAAGACATATCCCAAAGATATTCCAATTCCAAATGCTGCAAGCGATGCCATCAGTGCAACTGGGTTGATTCCCTCCAAGAATGACGGCAGTATGCTTTCTTCATCATGTTCTGGTACCAGGCCGTGTTCTGCCTCGATGTTGAATGTGTGTCCCAAGTATTCTGTGAATAATTCATGGATGCCGTGTTCTGCGGACAATCCAACTATACCAATGCCAATTGTCAGCACCGCTAGAATTCCATATGGAGCCCACATGGAGAGGCTTGCCTCGTGGACGTGGTGACCTTCTTTTTCCATGTGCTCAATGTGCTTGGATTTATCTCCAAAGAAGACCATTCCAATCATTCTTGTAGTATAGAAAGTAGTAATAACTGCAGTCAGTACTGCAATTGCAAATAACGGCATTGCCCAAGTGTTGCCAGACTCGTACACTGCGGCAAAGATTGCATCCTTGCTCCAAAATCCAGTCGTGATAAATGGAGCACCCATCAGGCCTAGGCCTGCAGCCCACATGAACGCATATGTCTTTTTCATATGCTTTCGCAGTCCTCCCATGTCTGTCATGAATCTGGATCCCACCACATGGAGTAATGAGCCGGCGGCCATGAAGAGTGATGCCTTGAACATTGCGTGTGAAATAAGATGGAAGAATCCGGCGGTGTAACCATCAACGTACTGGTGCGATAGACCAGCAACACCCATTGCCATCATCATGAAACCGATTTGCGAGCCAGTAGAGTATGCCAGTACTTTCTTTATTTCTGGATTTACCATTCCTTGCGTAGCCAATAGTATTGCGGTGATTCCTCCAACCCAAGCAATTACTTCAAAGAATTGGTCTAGTGCAAATCCGGCAGCAGCCAATGCAAAGAAAAGCGGTCCAATTCTTGCAACCAAGAAAACACCTGCCTTCACCATTGTTGCCGCGTGAATCAGTGCAGAAACTGCGGTTGGGCCTGTCATTGCTTCTAGTAACCATTCGTTTAGTGGGAATTGCGCAGATTTTCCGATTGCGCCTCCAAATAGCAAAACAGCTGCTGGTACCAGCAAGCCTTGTGCTTGCATCGCACTAGCCCATGCAGTGTCGTTCATTAATTCTCTGAATCCAAATGTGCCTGCAAATGCGAAAATCAAGAACATTCCAGCTAGCATCATGATGTCGCCGACCTTGGTCATGATGAATGCCTTCATACCTGCGTGTGTCGGCGCATAATACTCTTGTAATCCCAGTACGGTTCTTCCCTGAACGCCGACATGGTCCTTGTGTTTGTCCCTATACCAGAACGAAATCAGTGCGTATGATGCAAGTCCTACGCCTTCCCATCCAAAGAACATCATTAGTAGGTTATCAGACAATACGATGATCTGCATCGAACCAATAAAGAACATCATCCAGAACCAGAATCGAGTAATGTCCTTGTCGCCTTTCATGTATCCAGTGCTGTAAACCATTATCAAAAATGAAATCCACCCAACTACATTTGCCATTATTACAGCTAGTGGGTCAGCTAGCACTCCTGCTTTGATTCCAATTGTTGAGATCCAGTTTACCTGGTCATGCACTTCGTGTGCTTCTAGTGCACCAGGCAAAAGTGTCGCAGCAGAAATTGCACTCATCAAAGCAAATCCTACTGCTACCCATCCAGTACCACGTTGTGTTGCTTTTCCGACTGCCGGAATAATTAGAGCTGCGATAAATGGTAAAATCCAGACAAGCCATGCACTTGTTGGCGCAAAGTCTGGCAAAAAGCTCAGCATGCTAGCGTCAGCCATTATACGCCAAGCACTCCTTTCATGTATGGGATGATATCCTCAAAGAACAAGTCTGGGTATATGCCCACCACAATAGTAAATCCAGCTAGAACCATCATTGGAGCAGTCATGTACCAGCTTGCCTCCTTTACGTGTGAAAGGTGCTCTGGTAGTTTTCCAAAGAATACTCGCTTTAGCATCCAGAGCATGTAAGACATTGTAATTACTGTGGCAACGAGTCCCAATCCAAATGTGATGTATCGTAGCGTTGCGCCACTTGCGGCATTTTCTTTGACTGCTGTGTCTAATGCACCGGCAAACAAAGTCCACTCACCCATGAATCCACTCGTTGGTGGAACTCCGGCAATTGTTAGTGCGCCAATTACGGCACAGACTGCAGTGATTGGCATTTTTCCTGCAAGCCCTCCAAGTTTTGTCATGCTTCGCGTGCCACACTGCACAATCAGAATACCTGCAGTCATGAAGAGGAGTGCTTTACCCAAGCCGTGGGTCACATACATGAACTCTGCTCCCGCAAGTCCTAATGTGGAATACGAGCCTATTCCAAATAGGATGTAGCCCATCTGGCTTATGCTGGAATATGCCAATAATCGCTTGATGTCATCTTGCATTAGTGCCATTGCACCTCCGTAAATCATAGTGATAAGACCCCAGATGTGGAGCCAGATTGCCATTTCTGCATACGTGTTTGGCAAAAATTCGATAATTAATCTGAAAAGACCATATGCACCAATTCCGATCATTGCAGGAGACAGCAGTGCACTAATTGGTGTGGGGGCTGCTCCGTGGACATATGGTAGCCAAATGTGGTAGATAAAGGCCGCAAGCTTGACTGAAAGGCCAAGTACTATAGCTATTGCAGAAAGCATCAGGACATCTTGCGGGATTTTTGCCTCCGATATTGCCGCAAAGTCAAAGCTTCCAATGGATAATCCAATTGTCAAAAATCCTAACAACAACACAACTGCGCCAACATGGGTCCAGAACAGGAACATCAGGGAAATTCTTCTTCTAGGTCCGTCACCCCAGAATGCAACTAGGAAGAAAGCCGGAATCAGCATGACCTCAAAGAAAATATAGAATTGGATGAGATTTGTTGCAAGAACTGTACCAAGCATGCCCATAACAAATACCAGATACAGTGCAAAGTACAGACCGGACTGCTTTTTGACATATTTGTTCATCTCAGAGGATTCTACCATTGCAGTTGTCTGTCCAGAGCCAGAGTTAGTGTGGTGGAAGTGTTCTTCGTACATTTCATGGAACTTGTGCAACATGTATGGTTTGGAGTATAGTGCCAATACAGTACTTAGAACATAGATGATTACTGCAAACGGAATTGCAAGACCGTCCAGCTTGAATCCAAATTCTCCAAAGAGTTTGGTCCAGACATAGTGCTCTTCATAGCTTCCAGATAGCGACACTTGTATGACTAAAAATGTGCAATATAGCAACAGTCCAAAGGTAAACCAGGTTGCGGCGTTTGGACCCATCTTTCTGCCCAGAATATATGCTATTGGTGACAATAACAAAGGCAGGAAGACTGCCTGAAGAAGTGCGTATTCCATTACCCTTTCAGGCTCCTAAATTCTGCAATATCGACATTCTTGTACATGCGATATGCTACGATGATTAGTGCAAGTCCCACTGCCACTTCGGCTGCGGCAATGGCAATTGAGAATAATGCAAATGTCTGTCCCTGGCTGTTTGGTAGGAATCTACCAAATGCTACGAGATTCAGGTTTGCTGCGTTTACAATCATTTCTACTGCAAAGAGCATGCGGATTGCGTTTCGCTTTACAGAGATTCCATAGATTCCAATTGCCAGTAATGCAATCGATACAATTACAAAGTCAAGCATTGTGTTGGTCATTTGTCAAATCCTCCCTTCTTGCCAAAGTCAGCGCGCCTATTACGGATGCAGCCAAGATGAATGCCATTAGTATGAGTGCGGGCCAATAATACGTCAAAAAGTCAGCACCAATTGATCTAAAGTCAACTGGTGGCTCATCGGTGGTAACGGTCTTGATGCCAGAGCTCAGTATTACTGCACCAAGGCCTATCATCAACGAAAGCATCAGGCCTATGCCCGCATAGCGTCTTCGTTTATCTTCGATTTTAATGAAAATTAATTGTCGTCGTACCAGCATTACTGTAAATAGAATCAGTACCGCGATAGAGCCAATGTACACTGCAATTTGGAACATTGCGACAAACGGCGAATCCAGTAACAAAAAAAATCCCGCAATTCCACCAAGTGTTCCCATCAATGCAATGGAACCATAGATTAGTGATCTTAACTCAAGTGCTGCAATTGCAGAGCCAATTGTGATTACTGCCAGACCAAGGAATACCGCATCAGCCATGTGTGGCACCTCTTGGGTTGTCAAATTTCAGCTCGACGTCTTGTGCAATGTTTGGCTTTACTTGTAGTTGGGCTGGTGTGTAAATTAGGCCCTCTTTAGTAAATGATGATAATTCATAGTCGTTAGTCATGTATAACGCATAGAATGGGCATGCATCCACGCATAGACCGCAGAAGACGCACTTGCCATAGTCGATTTGCGGCATGATTGCCTTTTTGTTTTGTTTCCAGTCCTCTTGGACCTTGACCATTGCAATTGCCTCCGCAACTCCTTCGCATGCAATAGAGCACAGCTGGCATCCGGTACAGTGGTCATGGAAGAGCATGTGTCGTCCCTTGTAGCCCGCAATCCCAACCCCGGTGTTTGGATCGTATTGATAGCCATCTCCGACCATCTTTAGTTTTTGTTCAGGATATCGTAGTGTGAATCTCTTGACTGCTAGGTGCTTGATTCCAGAGTTTAGTGCTTTGATGATTCCAGTTGCTGTTCCCATTATAAGATTCCCTCCGGACCTAGTACCCCAGCGTAAACCAAGGCGAGTGCTATAAAGATGTTAACGAATGCAAGTCCGATCAGTTTGTACCAACCAATGTGCAAAAGCAGATCAATTCTGATTCTCGGGAATACGCCTCTTGGCAGCAATATGAAAAAGATAACACCGACTACTTTGACTACAAACCACAACGCGTCATTGAGCATCTGCTGATCTAAAAGTGGTAGGCCTGGGAATCTAGCAGTGATCGGTCCCACGTTGATTCCTTCCTCGATTATTTCTTCTGGGAATGGTGGCCAAATGTTAGGTCCACTCCATCCACCTAGGAACAACACCACAAAGAGTCCAGCAAATGCATACAGCTTCAGGTACGATCCTAGTTGCACCAACCCGTACATCATGCCGGAAAACTCTGTTAGCCATCCTGCGACAATTTCGCTTTCTGCCTCGGGTAGGTCAAATGGAATTCGCTCCAACTCTGCCAGCATTGCTATGAAGAACACGATTGCGCCTATTGGCAAAAATATTATCCACCAGAATGTGTACTGGGACTCTACGATTTCAGTCAGGTTTAGTGTGCCAGTTAATATGACTACGCCCAAGACTGACAAAATTAGTGGGATTTCAAATGATACCATTTGGTGCAGCGCGCGAATTCCTCCAATGAATGGAAACTTGCTGTTAGCAGACCATGCTGATAATACCGTGATAACAGGGAAGAATCCAATTATTGCAAAGACTGTCAATAATCCAACGTCGGCGTCTGCTACTACCCAGCCACCTCTAGCTGCAGGAATTAACGATACAAATGCAGCTGCCGTCCCGACAAACAAGACAGGTGCCGCCCAGAATATTGGCTTGTCTGCTTTTGCCGGTATGATGATTTCCTTTGATAACAGTTTGATTCCGTCACTCATTAATTGTAAAATTCCTTCTATTTTTCCGCAATAGAAAGGACCGACACGAAGTTGGAGCTTGGCAAGCATTTTTCTTTCGATAAAAATGGTTCCTGCCGCAAGCAATGCCGCAAACCCAAACCCAGGAAATGCAACAATTCTGAAAAGTTCAGTTTGCAGCAGAGATTTTATCAGTGGGATTTGTCTTGACGGGTCTGCAAGAATTGTCAGCGCCAAATATGGGTCAAGTAGTCTTGTTCCAATCACAGGCAATTCCAAATAGAACAGCATCACCTGGATAAACGGCAGTCCTACCAGAGTAACAAGTGTGATTGTCCAAAAAACATTGTCTGTAAGAGATTTTATGAAATAACTTAGTCGAAATTTTGGCGCAATTGTAGACATTTTATCTGTCAGCCTCCACCGGCCAATAGTTCAAGCTCCAATACACCGCCGGCATGTTTCCTAGCTTTTCGCCCTTTAGCAGGTATGGCATGCAAATAAGATTTCTAAACGAGCCCACACTCATCTTTACTCTGTATGGTTCTGGCTGACTTTTAGATACAATATAACATCCCAGTGAGCCACGGCCAGACTCTACTCTCTTGTAGACTTCGTCGTTTCCACCCTTTGGGTTTGGCTTTAGCTTGACTCGAACAGAGCCAGACTTTGGCATTTTTTGCAGAGCCTGGCGAATGATATTGCAGGATTCCAGCATGTCGAGCCATGGAATCTTGGAGCGTGCATATGCATCTCCTTCCTTGAGTGTGTTTACCTTGATGTCAAGTTCTCCATATGCATCGTACGGCTCTTTTACTCGCAAGTCATAGTCAACACCGCTTGCACGCAATGTAGAGCCAGTTGTTCCTAGTCGTATTGCGTCCTCTCGGGAAAGTTTTCCTGCGTCGCGGGTTCTTGAAATCAGAATTGGGTTGTCATAAAATATTGCACCGTATTCTTTGATGCGTTTTTCAAAATAGTTGACTCTCTTTAGTAACATGTCCTCAAAGTTTGCTGGAACATCGTTTCGAATTCCACCAGGTATGAAGTATGAGTGTGTGACACGAGCTCCGGTCATTTTTTCTAGCATGTCTATGTAGAGTTCCCTGTCACCTGCAGGCCACATGAACATTGTAGAGTGGCCCAAAAAGATTCCATAGATTGCAAGCCAGTATTGGGTGTAGACGCATCTGTTAAGCTCTGATGCGATGACTCGCAGGTATTTTGCTCGCTCCGGCACTTCAATTCCCAACAATTCCTCAACGCCAAGGCAGTATGGGTACAATACATTGCAAGAGTCGTGAATTACCGGCCTCTCTAGGTGTGGAATGTTTTGAATGTAATTTCGGTATTCGGCCATCTTCTCCTCTCCCCTGTGCACATAACCAGGATCAGGTTCTGCAGAAACGATATAGTCGCCGTCAATTTTGACAATGATTCTCATGTGCCCAGATCCTGGGTGTTGTGGTCCTACGTTGAGCGTCATGATTCGCTCGTCTACTTTTTCCATTTGCAGGCCTGGTGGTAGTGAAGTACTCATTTTATCGTCCCTTTAGTTTGAAGTCTTTTCGCATTGGTGGCAAGTCCGCCCAGTCTTCTGGGAGGAGTAATCTGCGATTATCTGGATGACCATCAAAGTAAACGCCAAGCATCTCAAAGCATTCACGCTCATGAAATTCTACACTGTAGAAAATATCCCTGAGGCTTGGAAGTTTGGTGCTATCGGATCCCGGATTTGGGTTATCCTCTCTTGGAGCCCTAGTTGCCAGGGTCAGAACCTGATTTGCAAGTTCTGGGTCCGTATAAGAGCCTAAATGATAAACAACTTCAATTTCCTTTTCTTCTGGATAGTCAACGCCTGTAACGGCCTCGGCGTGGTCATAGTGCATCTCATCATGAAGGAATTTTGCCACATCCAGTACGTCTTCTTTTGATACTTTGATGCGGACTCTGTTCTCTTTTACAAATTCAATTTTTGTCTTTGAGCCAAACTTTTTTTCAATCTTATCTGCTATTGATTTTTCAAACTTTGGGAGATCCTTTACTAACTCTGATTGTGCTACTGGTTTTGTTTCTTGTGAGCTCATTTAGCATTACCTAGCCTTTAGCCTCTTAATTTTCTCTTGTAGTAACATGCATCCCTGAATTAGGGTCTCAGGTCTTGGAGGGCAACCTGGTACGTACACATCAACTGGTAAAATTCCATCAATTCCAGGTAAGACATTATACGAATCAAAGTACAGTCCGCCGGTGATTGCGCAGGCTCCCATAGCAATTACATACTTGGGCTCTGGCATTTGGTCATAGACTAGTCTTAGTCTTGGTGCCATCTTTCTCGTGATGGTTCCCTGTACTACCACAAGATCACATTGGCGTAGCGATCCGAACGCCTCGATGATTCCAAATCGCTCTACATCATATCTTGGGCTGGATGCAGCACCAAATTCAACACTACAACAAGCAGTTTCAATGTGCACAGGCCACAAAGACCAGAGTCTACTCCAGTTAATTGCGTATCCTAGGGGTTGATCAATAGCTTTGACTAGAACATCGCCTAGCTTGCCTACAAAGACATTTGCGTTTTGTGGTGTGAGTAGATCTTTTAGCAATTTAATCCCTCACCAGGTTTTTGCGTCCAAGTAATATTAAGACTACCAAATATTTCTCCTCTTTGACTGGTACAAAGCAAAAGCCATAGCTGCAAACATTATTCCCAAAAATGCGATTATTGGCAAAGTCGCAGTCTTGGGCAGATTCAAAAGTGAGCTGCCCCATGCATACAGAAATATTGCCATCACATCAAATACTACAAACATTAGAACATACGCATAATACTGCATCATAAAGTGGGTTCTTCCCTCTCCCTTGGGTACTTGACCTGCTTCCATCGGGAGGAACTTGACTGGATTGCTGAGTCGTCTAGGTGAAATCATACGCGATATCAAAAGTGCGGGACCTACAGCCACGATGGCAAAGCCAAACATCAGAAGAACATGACTATAGCTAGCCGCATATTCCCCAACCAAATCAGCTTGACACCCGATTGTTAATATAAAAAGCTATGTAAAGAATTCAATAAATTTTTGCGATCAAAAATTAATCTTGACATCATTGATATATCGCATTTGGTTTTTTTTATTCATGGTAAATGTAGGCGAAAAGGCTCCAGAGTTTGAGCTGGTAGACACCGATCTAAAAATGAGAAAGCTCTCCGAGTTTAAGGGCAAAAAAGCAGTTCTGTCATTTTTTGTTGCCGCAAGCTCTCCTGTTTGTACCAATGAAATGTGTACTTTCCGGGACAGATGGGGCGAGATCTCTGCGCTTGGCGCTCAAGTAATTGGAATCTCAAATGACGGTCCATTTGCAAACAAGGCGTTTGCAGAAAAATTCCATTTAAACTATCCAATACTTGGAGACTACAAGTCAAAGACCATACGAGATTATGACATACTAATGCCAGACCTCCTACATGTAAAAGGATACGATGCAGCAAAGCGCTCTATCTTTGTAGTGGATGAAAATGGCACAGTATCATACAAGTGGGTCTCTGATAATCCATTGGTGGAGCCAAACTACCAAGAGATAATTGATTTCCTCAAGAAAGGAAACTAAATTCTTCTTTATTCTATTTCTGCTAGGATATCATTTTTTGCAACAGATGCCGTAGGCTTTACCTTGATTTTCTTGATGGTGCCGTCCTTGTGCGATTTTATTGATACCTGCATCTTCATTGATTCCAAAACGCAGACGACATCACCCTTTTTGACGCTATCACCCTCGCTTACATTAACAGAGACTACTTTGCCTGGAATTTGACTGTGCAGTGCTGTTTGTGCGTCGCCGGAGTCTTCTCCGCCAGAATTCTTGTAGACAATCTCGTTTAGAGAGTGATGCATGTTTACTGTAAACGGAGTACTATCAACTACCATCTTCATATGTGCAGTCCCGGCGTCCAGATACTTGACAGTGTGGACGTGGGAATCGAGGACAAATTCTATTCCTCGAGTGTTCATTTTGAGAATTTTGAGTGTGTGTTGTTTGTCGTTTATTTTGATGGTGTAATCAGATTCGCCTGTTTTTTGCAGGATATGGCCCTCAAATGCCGCTTCAATGTCTGCTATTTTGTATTCCATGATTATCTTCCATCCATGTGGCTCTTCCAGCGTGGGCTTGGAGCACTTGATGATTTTACTCTGCTTCTAAAGAATTCAGAGTGGATAATGGCACCCGCAATTGCGGCATGTTGCTTTTGCTTTTGGTCTTCTTTGATGTCTTGTACTAGTTTGTCTATTATTCCATATCGCTTCAAAAAGTCAGTGGAAAGATTTCCCTTTTTGTATTCTTCTGTTTTTAGTATGGTCTTGTACAGCGGTATTGACGTCTCTACGCCTTGGATGTAAAAGTCGTTTAGTGCGTTTATCATTCGAACTCGTGATTCCTCAAAAGTTTGGCCCCATGTGATTAGTTTTGCCATCAGCGAATCATAAAACGGCGAGACTGTGCATCCAGGATATAGGTATGTGTCACATCTAACGCCAGGACCAGACGGTATTGTAACATCCGGAACTGGGCCCGTCGATGGCGCAAAGTCTAAGAACGTGTCCTCTGCGTTGATTCTGCATTCAATTGCATAACCATTCATGTGTAAGTCTTTTTGCTTAAACGGCAACGGCTCACCGTTTGCAATGTCTAGTTGCAGTTTTACCAAGTCCAAGCCAGAGACCAGCTCCGTGATTGGGTGCTCTACTTGAAGCCTTGCGTTTATTTCAATGAAATAGAAATCGCCATTGTCTGCTCGGAGGAATTCTGCAGTACCAAGGTTGGTATAGTCTACTGCCTCTGCTGCCTTTACCACAAGTTCGCCTATCCGGTCTCTTGTCTTTTGGTCAACTACTGGTGATGGGGTCTGCTCGATTAGTTTTTGGTTGCGTCGCTGAATTGAGCACTCTCTCTCAAAGATATGCACCGCATTTCCATGCTTGTCTCGCGCCATCTGGTATTCAATGTGCCTGATTTTTTCTAGGAATTTCTCAACTAGGATTGCAGACTTGCCAAATGCCGCAATGGATTCGCCAGTTACTGTCTCGTATGCTTCCCTGAGTTCCTTGTCGTTGTTGACTAGTCTGATTCCTCTTCCTCCTCCGCCATATACTGATTTTAGCAAAACCGGATATCCAATTTCATTCGCAATGTCTAGTGCCTCCTCGACATCCTTGACTAGGTCAGGACTGCCAGGAACTGTCGGCACCTTTGCCTTGAACATTGCTGCCTTGCAACGCATTTTATCACCGCAGAGATCCATTGAGGCAGCTGATGGTCCAATGAAATTGATCTTGTTGTCCTCACATAGTTGTGCAAAGTCAGAGTTTTCTGAGAGGAATCCATAACCAGGGTGAACCGCATCAGAGCCAGACTTTAGTATCGCATCAAGAATTCTTTCTTGGTTGAGATAGCTCTCTCGAGGAGCTGCTTTGCCGATATAGAATGCCTCGTCTGCCTTTTTGACATGGAGTGAGTTGTAATCTTCATCAGAATATACCGCAACTGTCTTGAGTCCAAGTGCCTTGCACGTTCGAATTACACGTAATGCTATTTCTCCCCTATTTGCGATTAGAACTTTTTTTATCATAGTATCACAGGTTTATGTTTCCATGTTTTCGAGGAAGCTGTTTGTCTCTCTTGTTTGCAAGCATTTCAAGTGCCTTGATCAACATCGGTCTGGTTTGGGCAGGGTCAATTACTGCATCTACAGATCCTGTCGATGCTGCAACATACGGATTTGCAAACTTTTCATTAAATTCAGCTGTTAATTGTTTTTTGAGCTCGTCTGGGTTTTTGGCATTGTCAAGATCTTTTTTGTTCATGATTTTTACTGCGGCCTCTGAACCAAGTACGGCAATCTGTGCAGTAGGCCACGCATAGTTAATGTCGGTTCGAAGGTTTTTGCTTCCCATGGCAATGTATGCTCCGCCATATGCTTTGCCAATTACTAGTGTGATTTTTGGAACTGTGGCTTCGCAGTAGGCATAGAGAAGCTTACTTCCATGTCTGATTATTCCGTTGTGTTCCTGGTGGGTTCCAGGCATGTAGCCTGGCGTGTCCACAAATGTGATAATTGGAATGTTAAATGCATCGCAGTACCTAATGAAGCGTGAAGCCTTGTTTGAAGAATCTATGTCTAGTGCGCCTGCCAGAGACATAGGCTGGTTTGCCACAATACCCACAGTTCTACCGTTCATTCTTGCAAATCCAACAATTACGTTTTGCGCAAATAACTCATGGACCTCAAATAATTGGTTGTTGTCCACAATGGAGAGAAGTATCTCCTTCATGTCGTATGGTTGAAGCGAGTTTTCAGGAATTTTGTTTATCAAGTTGTGATCTGTCCTGTTCGGATCGTCGTCGGTTACAACGTGTGGCGCTTCTTCTGTGTTGTTTGACGGAATGTATGAAAGTAGAGTCTTGATTTTATCAAAACAATCGTATTCATTTTTTGCGACAAAGTGAGCAACACCTGACTTGGTTCCGTGTGCCATTGCGCCTCCAAGATCCTCAAAAGATACTTCCTCGCCAAGAACAGTCTTTACCACTTCTGGACCTGTCACGTACATCGTTCCTTCCTTTTCCACCATTATGACAAAGTCAGTCATCGCAGGAGAATACACCGCACCGCCAGCAGAAGGTCCAATGCTTGCAGTGATCTGCGGGACGACGCCAGATGCGAGCTCATTGTGATAAAAGATATCTGCAAATCCATCAAGACTCAATATTCCTTCCTGAATTCTTGCACCACCAGAGTCAGCAATTCCTATAATTGGGCAGCCTGTTCGCACCGCATGGTCCATTAGTTTTGTAATTTTTTTGGCGCCCATCTGTGATAGTGTGCCGCCAAGAACTGTAAAATCATACGCAAAGACAAAGACCTGTCTACCATTGATGGTGCCATAGCCAGTGACGACACCATCGGTAAAGAATTTCTTTTTCTGCATGTCATATTCGTAATAATGGTGAGTTGTTAGCGCATCAATTTCCGTAAAGCTTCCTTCATCCAATAAAAGATGGATTCTCTCTCTGGCGGTGAGTTTTCCCTTTTCATGCTGAGCCTTTATTCTGTCCTGACCTCCGCTTGCAAGCGCTGTCTTTTGCTTTTCTAGAAATTTTTCAATTTTGTCAGTGTGCATGTAAGACCCCGCAACAACTGACCAAGATAAACTCTATATTAATTTTAGAACGTGATGGTATTGAAAATGCCTGATCGCGCTTTGTTAAAATTATTCCCGGATTTTGTCCCTGCCACCCTTGGCAGTTCTAAAGACATTCATTCCGATGTTGTAATTTTCGTATAATGTCTCTAGTTTTTTGAGGTCTTCCTCCGCCTGCTTGATTTGGCTAGGGGTTGCCTCTGGGTCAACTCGCAATCTTTCCAGATCCTCTTTCTTTTGCTTTACCATGTCACCCACACCCACCTCATAGTTTGATGTTCCCTTGAATTCGGGGCTCAGAACGTACTGAGGATTATACGGAGGAATCTGGTATGTGATCCCTTCTTTTTTTGTCTCGATCTGGGTGTCAGTCAATGTATAGTTCTCTTTTGCGCTTAAATTTTAAGATTTAGCAGTGAATAGTTCTTTTTTACGGCATTTTGATAATCCAAAAACGATTCCTGCGAGTTGCCACACTTTTTGCACACACACAATTCTGAGACCCTGCTTCGATCACAGTCGTCTGCAAACTCGCACTTTGCGCACCCTGCAGGGCCTCCGCATATGACACATTTTAGTTCCTTTACCTCTTTTTCTGCACATTTTTCGTGCTTGACCCCAATTCCCTTTGCCCACAGGCCAATCTCGTTTACCTCGATTTTCTGGTTGCATACAATACAAGTTCCAGGGAACTTCATCGGGATTTTACGCCAGCTCATTTTATCAGATCAATCTCTTTTTGGATTACCTCGGAATATTCAGGGTTGACTTCGAGTTCTAGCTTTTTGTTTTTGATGCAAAACAAAATGTACGGCAGATAATGTGTCGCAATCGTACTGGTGGATACATGGAATCTCTTCGCAAGATTTGCTCCAAGCGATTTGATTACCTTGCCGTCCCATCTCAGTTTGTTCAAAAGCGGCCACGACAAATTGTACTGCGAATATTGCACCGACATGCCCTCAGAATATAATTTCAGCAAAATATTATCCAGATATCGGAGAAGTCGCCATTCCTGCGTTTTCATTATTTTGCCATACAGCATATCTGCCTCAGATATCACATCTAATAGTCGAGCCATGTCATGGTTTGGAATGTTGCTGGTCACTATACTAGAATAGAATCCATTGATTTTCTCTCGCGGATCAATTCTCAAAGAATACAAAACACTTTGAGCCTCTTGTGGTGTTTTTGCCTTGAAAAACGCAGTGATGCCAGCCTCTACGTCTAGTGCCTCAAACGATTTTTCAGTCATTACATCGAATCCACCAAGCTGGGCCTGCGCCATGTTCAATAATGAGCGAATGTCTCCCTTACAGTCCACAATTATTTTGATTATGGTTCCAGGCGAGAGTTTTGCTCCCTCTTCTTTGAGGGCCTTATTCAGGTATAATCCGAGTAGCCGCGGTGGGACAGGCTTGAAGTTGACGGTCTTTGCTGTTTTTTTGATGTTCTTCATTTTGTCAGAATCATCAGAGTTTGCTGCAAGAATTATCGGAATGGTTGGCTCTTTGAGAATTTTGATCAATGCTTCTACCCCCCCAAAGTCAGACCTGCCATGAATTCCATCCACTTCGTCGACAAATATCATTGGCTTGCCAAGCAAGCTGGTACTTCCAAGCAGTGGCGATAACAAGTCCTCAATGTTTGACTTGTTACGGACATCGCTTGCGTTCATTCCTATTAGATCATATCCAAATTCCTTGGCAGCTAAATGCGCAAGCGTTGTCTTTCCTATTCCTGGTGGACCCACAAGTAAAATTGGCTTTGCACCTACCTTCCATTTTGTAAGCCACTCGACAAAGGATTTGCGAGATTCCTCGTTTCCAACCATGTCGATTATTTTCTTTGGCCTATGTTTTTCAGACCACATCATAGCTTATCACCTCGGAAGTTTTGCGGAAAATTCCGACCACAGGTCTGCCTTGTCAAGCTGATTATACCAGTACTGGTTGTAGTGCTCTACAGTCAAAAACAAAAACTCCAAAAATTCCGTATGCGAAAAATCCTTCGGGAGTAACTCCAGTGCAAGTCTTGCGTCGGACAGGTATAGTTCACTTTTCTTCATCGTATTTTCAAAGCCCTTTTTGACGTCATTTGTCAGCAATGAATAGTATAGTGGCCATGACGGGACCTTTACAAATTTGTTTTTAATCGAGTCCTCGATTTCATTTCCACACCCTACCCCCTCTGCAGCTCTCGCCATTCCCAAATAGAATATCTCACCCAGTGGGTTCTTGGATAGTGCCATGTTGCGTCCAGCAGTACCCATCACTGCTCGGTATTTTTTGTAGCACTGGTTCATCTGCTCTTCGGTAATTTTTGTCGGTGTGCTTTTGAGTTTGGTGTCAATGTATTGGCCTAGTCTTGCATCGCGAAATCCTTCCTCGAATTCCCGTAAAACTTCCTCGCCTCCTTTTGCGATTTTATCTCTCGCAAGCTTCAAAATGTATGGATTCATGAGCTTGTAGTCATCCAGATATTCCAAGTCCTCGTCCTTGTCGACTATTCTATCCATTGGCTCAGAGAGGTCAATTGCTATTATGTGTCCGTCAACTAGGTTCTGTCTCATTTGCGCAGATTTTGTGTTGGTGTATTCAGCTGCCGCATCATACAAGGAGCAAAACACTGGTAGTGTCATTTTTACAAAATTAGAGTTTAAAATGCGCAAAACCCGGTCTTTGAGAATTTCTGGATTTTCAAGCTTTGATTTGATTTCAGGAATCTGCGAATCCTGTAGTATTATTTCCTCAGAACACACCTCTTGCGCAAACGCCTTTTGCGTGGATGCAGGAGAGGCATCATTTTTTATCTCACGCAACAAGTCATCTGTAAATCTCTGCGCAAATTTTGGAAACTCTGATTCTGCCTCTTCCTTGTACTGGTTGAAAAGCTTGAATCCCTTTGACTTGAATAATCCTTGCTTGATTATCTGCTTGCCAGATTTTGTGGACATTAGTGCCTCTTTAGACACTACGGACTGGTCCTTGCCGCTCATCAGTGATTAGCTTTCCATCTAGTTATTTAGCCTTTCAAGATTTCTTAGATTAAATTACGAAAAATTTTCCCAGATATTATGCAGCCAATCGAGGTTTTGCGCAACGCATCCAAGCTAGTGTACCAAAATGTAAAAGATCTAGCAGGAACAAAAGCAGCTGGAGAAGACTACGGAGTTGGCAAGGGCGGAGACATTTCTAGAAAAATAGACATTGTCGCAGAAAAGACAGTTCTTGATTATCTAAAAAAAGTAAAGTTTGATTGTACAGTACTAGGTGAAGAGTGCGGCCGTGTAGAATTATCAAAGAACCCAAAGGGCTTTGTGGTAATGGATGCAATTGACGGCTCGGCAAACGCAGTGCGCGGAATTCCATTTTTTTGCTGCTCGCTTGCATTTGCACCAAAGTACAAGCTCAGCTCCATCACAGACGGTGTGGTGACTGATCTATCCAATGGTGACATGTATTGGGCAACAAAGGGAAAAGGGGCATACTTGAACAAGAAAAAAATCATTGTGCACAAGCAGTTCCCCGTCTACAAAATTGTCGGAATCAATGTCTCTGGAGCAAAACCCAAGCTAGTAAAAAGAATCCAACCAATCTTTGAGAATTCCAATCACTCAAGGCACCTAGGCGCAAACGCGCTAGAGCTAGCAATTTTTGCACGTGGTCTAATGGATGTCTATATTGACCTAAGGGATAAAATTCGCGTCACCGACATGGCAGCTGGCTACATAATATCAAAAGAGGCAGGCGGCATTTTGCTAGATTCAAAGCTAAAGCCATTAGATTCTGATCTATCCTATGAGACAAGACTTTCATTTATTGCGGCAGCAAACAAGAAAATTTTATCAGAGATTTCAAAACAACTCAAACTCGGAAATAAGTAATTTTGAAGAATATCTCTTTTCAAATTATCTTATTTAAGTAGTTCATTGGAAATTTTCAGTTATTTTTTCTGTTTAATTTTTATATAATCACCAAAAGAAAATTCCACATGGACGAATCAGAAAAGCGACTAAAGCAAGAAGACTGCAGTGAAGACAGCCTAGGTCCAGGAATTCTGACATTAACAAACAAGCGAGTTGCCTTTGATAAGACTCGCGGAAGAATTGCCGATTTTACCAAGCGTATAGAGGAGACAATCATAGATGTGCCCCTAGGCGATATTCAAAAGGTCTGGAAGGAGGGACTCTTCATAAAAAAGATCTGCATCACAGGCAAGACAGCAGACGGAGAAAAAACCTTCAAGTTCGGCGTCTTTAGCACAGGCGGCTGGGAAAAAGACATCAAAAAGGCAATCGAGCAAGCAAAGTCTCAGTAATCAATTTGCACTGTATCTAGTCTCCAGGATTGTCTGACAAACGTATCCTGAATTTTTGCACCCTTTTTTGCAGTTGCCTCTAATAATCCAGTCCAAGCAATTTGCGAGCCACAATCTCCGGAATAATCCAGAGGTGAGACAAAGAACTTTGCCTTTTGTCTTGTACAGATTTGCCGAAATATTTGCGAGAGTCTTTTGTTTGCTGCAACGCCACCAACTACTAGCAGCTCCTTTTTTTCTGTAAAAGACAATGCCCGTTCTGCAGCCTCGCCAATCATTGCAAATGCCGTTTCCTGTATGGAGTAGCATGCATCCTGCTTGTTTTTTGAGATTCTTTTTGCTGCAGACATTAGTCCAGAAAACGACACATCATTTCCTTTTACGACATATGGTAGTTCAACATAGTTATCAGATTCTTGCGCAAGTTCTTCAATTTTTTTTCCGCATGGTGATGCAAATCCAAGCGAGCGCCCAAACTGGTCCAGCAGTTGTCCAAGTGTTATGTCAAGTGTCTCTCCAAATATTCTCCATTTTTTGTACTTGAATGCAGCAAGCATTGTATGTCCTCCCGATACTAGTAACACCAGAGGATCCTTTGCTCCAGTGAGCATTTTACCCAGCTCGATGTGCCCTATCGCATGATTGACAGGATAGATTGGAATTTTGTGATATGATGATATTGTCCTAGCTATTACGCCAGAGACTCGCAGGCACGGTCCAAGGCCAGGTCCGGCTGAATATGAAATAATGTCAATGTCTTTAATGGATAGATTTGCCTTTTGCATACACTCTGATAAAACGCTGGTACTGTGCTCAATGTGGTGTCGCGAGGCTTCGCGCGGATGGATTCCTTGCCCGTCTGGTGGTCGATAGATTTTGCGAACATCAGAAAGAATTTTTCCCTTTTCGTTTTTCTTTTCCACTATAGCGCATGAAAATGTGTGTGCAGTGCTTTCTATTCCTAAACAGATCATTTTATCCACGACTCATGCTAGATATGATTTTGATTACATCCCCGTCCTTGAGGATGTGATCAGCACTGATTCGCTGCTTTGTCTTTGCGTCAATTGCATGCAAAAATCCCTTTGCCAGATCTGCATGTATTGTGCCTGCCAGCTCTTTTGCAGTAGAGCCGACAGGTAACAGTCTTGCGTCAGGCAGTACGACGCCATCCTTGTTTGAGAGCTTGGTCTCATCCTCTACAGGATATACTGTGATGAACTTGAGAACATCAAATACAGCATAATTGATTGCCGATTGAACGCCGGTTGTCTGGATTTTTCCCATCACATACTTTACCAGATCCAGCGCTTGCTTTTGTTGAGGATTTATTGTGGATTCGTTTGATATGGTAAATGACGAATCGCCTGGAACATATTTTATCAGATTTGCCTTGCTTGCTTTTCTGAGTAATAACTCAGATTCAGCACTACATGTTACCACGTGACTTTCTTTTTTTATTTTCTCAATTATGGATAGATCCTTGCACAAATCCGCCTTGTTTGCCACAATTAGTACTGGTTTTGTTTTTTTGCGAAGCTTGGTTACAAATTGCAAAATGTCTTGCTCTGTCCACTCTGTTGGTTTTTTTGCAGCAAGTCCAGTCTCCTTTAGCATATCAGATACTTGATAGTCCTTGATTCCAAGGCCGGAAAACCTTCTTGTTATTCCCTCTACTAGTGTTGCTGTCTTTTGTAGAATTTCCTTTAGTAATTTTTGCCATTCCCGCATCAGGATTTGCTTAAACCACTGGTTGAACTCGTTTTCAACAAATTCCACGTCATCTAGAGGATTGTGAGTTCCCGCAGGGACTGGCTGGCCCTGGATATCTGTTGTGCCAGCAATATCCACTACATGAATTAGAACATCTGCCTGTCGTGCATCGTCTAGGAACCTGTTACCTAGACCCTTGCCCTCATGTGCTCCCGGTACCAATCCCGCGACATCAATGATTTTGACAGGAACTAGTCGAATTCCATCCAAGCACATTGGGTTTTGGTGTGCAATGCCAAAATGCTTGCATGCACATTTTGTCTTTACATACGTCACCCCGACGTTTGGCTCTATTGTGGTAAATGGATAATTCCCAATTGGCACTGCGGTTTCAGTAGATGCAGAAAAGAACGTGGATTTTCCTACATTTGCCTTGCCTAAAAGACCGATAAACATCAAAGATAAAAAAATCACCACTTCTTATTAGGATTGCAGAAATTGTTTAATGTGGAGTAAAACTAGCCTCCTACATGTTAGTAATTACTGGCAATCCAGGTGTAGGCAAACATACAGTCTCTGAAAAATTGGCACAAAAACTAGACCTGCCAATACTTGACCTAAACCAAATCGCAATACAAAACAAAGTCTATGAAAAATCTGGCTCAACACTAGACGTTGACGTAAAAAAATTGGCAAGGCTAGTAAAAAAATTAGCAAAAAAGAACAGTATCATAGTTGGACACCTAGCCCCATATGTCTTGGATAAAACACGGGTAAGTACAACAATAATTTTGCGAAAAAATCCATACAAGCTAATCCCAGTTTACAAAAAAAGAAAATACACGCAAAAGAAAATCATAGAAAACGTAGGAAGTGAAATCCTAGGCATAATAGAATACGACTCTATTGCAAGCTTTGGCATCAAAAAGACATTTCAAATCAATGCTACCAATTTATCCCCTAGCCAAATCATAGCAAAGATAGGCTTGATCACACAGCGCAAATCCAAAGGAGATAAAATAGACTGGCTGGATTTAGTATCACGTAAAGGAGACTTGGCAAAGTTTTTCCCAAATAAAGAGTGATCCCATGTTTGAAATTCTAAAGACAGACCTTGCAGCAAGAATAGCAATACTGCAGACAAATCACGGCAAAGTAGAGACTCCTGCATTTGTCCCGGTGATTCACCCAGTAAAGCAAAGCATTCCACCATCAAAGCTAAGACAAATGGGTTTTGATCTTGTCATAACAAATGCATACATCACAATGAAGCGCTGGGGTGACGAAGCTGTAAGGCGTGGCATTCATGATATCATAAAATTCGACGGCAGCATCATGACGGACTCTGGTGGATACCAAGTACTAGAATATGGCCAAGTAGATGTCACGCCAGATGCCATGGCCGACTATGAACAAAAAATAATGACGGACATTGCAATACCTCTGGACAAGCCTACTGGATACGGGCTACCAAAGAAAAAGGCAAAGGACTATGTCGACCATACACTAGCAGTAACAGAGAAAACAATCAAGGACAAAAAAGAAAATGGCCAGATCTGGATTGGTCCAATCCAGGGAGCGGAACACCTGGACTTGGTTAGAAGATCAACTAGTAGCCTACTATCACAGGGATACCAGATGCTTGCATTTGGCAGCCCAGTTGAGGTAATGGAGTCATACGAGTATGGTCTCTTGGCAAAAATTATTCTTGAAGCAAAAAAGCTAATCCCGGATTCAATACCGCTTCACTTGTTTGGCGCAGGCCATCCACTTACAATACCAATTGCAATTGCCTTGGGTTATGACACATTTGATTCTGCATCCTACATGCTTTATGCAAAGCACGATAGGTACATCTCAGATGACAGAACAAACCAACTCACCGAGATGCAATATTTTGCGTGCAACTGCGAGGTTTGCAAAAAATACACCCCCAAGTCACTCTCAGAATTGCCAGCAAATGAGCGAATCCCCTGTATTGCCCTCCATAATCTATATGCTATCAAGTCCGAAGTAGATAGGACCAAGGAGGCAATCCACGAAGGTAGGCTCTGGGAGTATGTCGTCAAAAAGATAAAGGCTCACCCAAAGCTCTACGAAACACTGAATGTCTTTACTGCAAATTCCGAGTTTTTGGCAAAAACCACTCCTAAATTCAAGGAGAGGGCATTATTCCTATACACCCCAGAGGACCAGTTCAGACCGGAGCTTCTATCATATCACAGAACAGTTCGGGCTTTTAAGACCGACAAAAAAGAGCTCGTAATTCTAAGAGATACGGCAGACAAACCATTCTATCTTTCAGGAGATTACTCCAAAATCAAGAAAAAATACAAAGAAGATAAAGTTCAGTTTTGCCAGTTCAACCCATATCTAGGACTGATACCTCTGGAGATCTCCGACCTTTATCCAGCAGCGCATTATGTAATGGCAAATACCAACGCAAAGCCAGAAGAATTTACAGAATTTTCAAAGACCTGGAAGGCTTTTTTGCAGAACAACAAGTTCGAGAAAATTCATCTCGAAAAGAACGACTTCCTAAAATCTCAAAAAATACCAAAATCAGTCAAAACTAGACAAATAAAAAAGTAAAAAGAAAGAAAGCGGTCTAAAGACCTGCGTCTTCTGCCCAGCCTTTTACGAAAACTCCGTTTCTGTGTAGAGGAACTGGTTGTCCAGCTGTGTAGTTCATTGGTCTCATCCAGAAGATTGACTTTGTTGGGCAAACACCGATGCATGCTCCATCGGAGATGCATCTTTCTGGGTAAAAGACAAATGCCTTACCTCTTTTCCAGCCTTCGACTGGTTTTACTCGGAGTACGTCTGGGCCAAGAGATGTACAGATTTCTACGCATAGTGCGCAGCCAATACATCTTTGTTCATCAACGTCTGGAAGTATTGCTATTGGCATTTATTTCACTTAATGTAATTTGCCTGTGCTAACTATTTAAACCATGATTGAAATATTCAACAGCGTTATTTTTTGATCGATGTGCGCGATCAAATAAACAAAAAATTTTCAAAATATAAAAAAGGTATACAGATGGTTTTTACTTTCGCATTGCGTCGATTTGGCCGCTTGTTACCCAATCTAGCAATTCAGCTGCACTTGGATTCAAGTCAGCTCTTTTGTCCATCAGATTTTTTACCCAAACCCAATTAATTTGGTTTAACAGTGGTTTGTTTCCTTCATCGCCTGCGCGGGTTTTGTTGCGTAGGTCTGCAGGAATTGAATTCCACCATTGGTCAAAAGTTCTACCCATGAAAAAGGATCTTAGGTTTGACTAATTAAAGCTTTTGAAGATTATATTATTAGCGCAACGATCGGTCGTCCTTGTGACAACCTTTTAACGTAGACCAAAAACCATCCCAATCTCTTGAAAGTAAAAGTT
Organism: Nitrososphaerota archaeon; assembly: GCA_016872055.1. NCBI lineage: Archaea > Thermoproteati > Nitrososphaerota > Nitrososphaerota archaeon. The sequence goes on along the minus strand of VHBH01000004.1, from coordinate 3,126 downwards.
TTGGGGGCAGGCCTAGAGGTAGGAAGGTCTGGCTTTTTGGTAAACTGTGAAGGGGCCAATTACCTATTGGATTATGGAGTAAATCTTGGAAAAAACCTGCTGGCACCAATGCACGTGATGCCAAAGGAAGTCGACTCCATCATAGTAACACATGCGCATTTGGACCATTCCGGCTATGTACCATTGATGTATGTTAGTGGTACCTGCCCTGTGTATGCAACTCCGCCAACATTTGATCTCAGTAGAATTCTAATCGAAGACATGCTACGACTGGAAAAGGAAGCCCACCCGTTTGGTTTGCCCGAAGTTCACAAGATGTATTCGCATGCAAAGCGAGTTGGCTTTAACGAAAAAATCACTCATGGCAAGTCATCGTTTGAACTTCGAGATTCCGGCCACGTTGTGGGTGGAGGAACCGTCCTAGTCGAATCTGAAGGAAAAAAACTCTTCTACACTGGAGACATCAACGTAAACGGCTCCAGAATGTTGCGCGAAGCAGACCTCGACATTGGTGAAATTGATATGCTAATCACAGAGAGTACCTATTCTCAAACAGAACAAATGCCAAGAAAGGAATCTGAGGAAAAGTTCATCGAGTTTGCAAATGAAATACTGGATCAAAAGGGAACCCTGTTTGTTCCAGCATTTTCTGTAGAGCGCTCCCAGGAAATTGCCTGCATTTTAAAAAACGCCAAGTTCAAGCACAAAATAATCATGGATGGAATGGCGCTAAGTGTCAACGAAGTGTTACTACGATATCCAGAATATCTCCGAGACTATGAGGTATTTGTAGATGCAATAGAAAATACAGTCTGGGTGAGGACTCACTCAGAGCGAAAGCGCGAGCTTGCAGAGCCATGTGTTGTAATATCGCCTGCAGGAATGCTAGTTGGCGGAAACGCTGTCTTTTATCTGCAAGAATTGGCGCTTGACAAAAAAAATGGAATTGCACTTGTATCATATCAAGGTGAGGGTACGCCCGGCAGAAGGCTTCTAGATTCAGGCAAGATTTCAGTCCAAGGTAGAGAGCGAAAGGCAGAGGCCCAAGTACGACAGTTCGAGTTTTCAGGGCATTCTGATAGAAACGCGTTATTTGATCTAATCAAGAAGATCAAGGGAAATCCCAAGGTCCTGACTGTCCACGGGGATGGAAACTCGTGCACAAAGTTTGCACAGGAAATCAACGAGCGGTTTGGCTTCGATGCACATGCCCCAAAGATGGGCGACGTCATATCGATATAATGCAAATCAACCTAGATCATACCATCAACAGTGGCCAAGTGTTTTTGTGGGAAAAGTTTGGGACCAAGTGGTATGGAATAAACGGCTATGATGTTTTATCGGTTGACGAGAGCAATCCCGGCATGGTGTCATCGTATCAAAAACAAGATTATGATTTATTCAGAGAAAAAGACAATTTTGAGAAAATAATTAAATCAATATCCCAAGACAAAATAATAAAAAAGGCAGTAAAAGAATTTGCAGGCCTTCGGCTAATGCGACAGGATCCGTTCCAGTGCTACATTTCATTTATTGTATCATCTAATTCTAGCATACAAAACATCAGGCGAACTTTGCAAAATATTACAATAAAGTTTGGTAAAAAAATCAAATTTGATAATAAAGAATTCTATACATTTCCAGAACCAAAAAAATTGGCAAATGCAACAAGACAAGAGTTGTCATCCTGCGGCCTGGGATACAGAGCGTCATTTGTTAAAGAGGCATCAAGACTAGTCAGCAATGGCCAGATCGACTTTGATCATCTAAAAAAGGAAGACTATCACACAGTTAAAGAATCCCTACTGAAGATATTTGGGATTGGAGATAAGGTAGCTGACTGTATTTTGCTTTTCTCACTAGAAAAGCTGGAATCATTTCCGCTGGACCGCTGGATAATTCGCAGTCTGCAGGAATACTATCCAGAGAGATTTCTCTTTGAGGGAAAAACACTGACACAAAAGAAATATCAAATTTTGCACGAAGAAATCACAGAGTATTTTGGGCCATATGCAGGGTACTGCCAGCAATTTCTCTTCAAGTTGATCAGGGAGTCAAATCAGAAAAAATGGTTGTAAAAACCCTTAAAATGCCAGCTCATTTTGAGGAGTTTGGGCCGGTAGCTCAGCATGGATAGAGTGCTGGACTTCTAATCCAGTGGTCAAGGGATCGAAGCCCTTCTGGCCCGCCACCTAAAAAATTATTTAACATCACACCCTGCGGCATACAATGAAAGATATCGAGATAGTCCTACAGAACAAAAACATTAGTCCAAATTCAGACATCATAGGTACTATACTGGTAAATTATTCCGGAAAATACGATAGCATTGTCCTTAACACCCAAATTCTCGGATCCAATGAACTCATGTTATTTACATCGCATAACGGCAAAAAAATATCTCAGCGCAGTTCGAGGCTTTTCATAAGCCGGGAATCCATGCCAAACAACAAGGCCGACTTTACTGCGCAGATTACCTTTGAGCCTGCACAAAAGCACGACGTCAAGTTTCGCGCATCAATAATAGAGCAACACAAAGAAATTGAAAGTGACGTTGTTTTTGCTAGTTTTTCCTAGAATCTCTGCTTTGTTACCACTACTTTGCCCTTCATCCATGGATGTGGAGAGCAGTGATATTCAATTTCTGTAGCCTCTGTAAAGAGGAATTCATAGTTTTCTCCAGGCTTTACGACGCCTGGTGAGCCAAATTCTCCGCTGTACGAGTCCTCAGTCGCCTTGTTTGGCGATACAGTGTGAGGAGTTGCATCATAGTTTACCCAGATAACACGGTTATCGATTCCCAGCTGAACATTGATTGTCTTTGGAATATAGTTATCCTTTTGCTCAGGGTTGCCAGAGCCTTCGACCATTTTTACCTCAATTTCGTCAGATGGGTTTAGGATTGCTTCAGATACCTTTGGCTTTGCCATTGATTCCGGAAGATAATAAATCTGATAGTAACCGACTCCAATCGACACCCCAACGAGCAATGTTATAATGCCAATTCCATATGCATGACTAGATGTTGGTTTGCTGCTCAACACCATTATTGTCGCTAAAAGTCTTATAAGTTTAGTGCTAATTTTCAGATTTTTGTTTTGGGAGTTCCAATGTTTCCGGTACTGG